>JBDROD010000026.1:0-17992 GCA_043810415.1 Candidatus Zixiibacteriota bacterium
AAATTTTCTCCTCATATAATTAAGAGATTTCCCGCCTTCGGCGGGTAAGTTATGGCGGCTTAGCCAAGTGGGAAGGCAGAGGTCTGCAAAACCTCTATTCTCCGGTTCAAATCCGGAAGCCGCCTTTTTAATTCGGTTCATAGTTTGTGGTTCGTGGTTCGTAGTCCACCCCAACACCCAACCAAAACAGTCAATTCTTTATTGAGAGAATCATTGGGTATGATACAGAAAATCGAAAGCGAAATACGGAAGTTTTTGAAGGCTAATGCGGATCCGGATAATGTGAAGAAATATTCGCGGTATTTCAAGGAGGGTTACGATCCGTATGGGGTTGACTGGGAGAAATTACATCTAAAGATCGATGAGTGGTTTGATACGTGCCGGAAAGAGATGAGCCAAAAAGAGCTTTTGACTTTATGCGATCACCTGATGAGCACCGGAAAATACGAAGAAGCCAGCATCGCCATAACATTCATGGTAAAATTAAGGGATCAATATAATAAAAGTCTGTTTAATACCATGGGTAAATGGTTTGAGAAATATATCGGCAACTGGGCGCATTCCGACGTCGCCTCGCACAGTATCCTATATTTGTTTTTAAGTGATAAGGTGATTGGATTCAAAGATCTTCTTGCCTGGACGGATTCACCTCATCGGTGGAAAAGAAGAGCGGCGGCGGTGACGCTGGTTAAAGATTTCTCCAAAAGTGGAAGTGTCCCGCAAGCCTTGCAGCTTTCTCGAAAATTGATCTTAGACCCCGAAAAAGTGGTTCAGCAGGGAGTGGGTTGGCTTTTGAGGGAGGCATGGAAGAAATCACCTGAGAAAGTGGAGGATTTTCTTCTCCAGTGGAAAGATCAAGCACCTCGATTAATCATTCAATACGCCACGGAAAAGATTGATAAAAAGAAGAGAATGAAGTTTAGACGCGGATAACTTCCCCCTCACCCTAACCCTGCGAAGCATGCATACGCATCTCCACGGAGAGGGAATTCCTTTTGAGGGGCGAACCGTGAACCATAAACTGCCCTATGGGCTGCCGGAGTGGCGGAATAGGTAGACGCAAGGGACTTAAAATCCCTCGGTGATCTTCACCGTGCCGGTTCGATTCCGGCCTCCGGCATTTGTAACCCCACCCCCTCCCCTTTTCCCGTCCGCAGTCCGCCGACCGCAGCCAAAATACTATCCGAAAATTCACTTTGTATAGACCTTATGGGCTTTATTCTCCGCAACCTTGTTTCTTTCTTAAGGAATATGGGTTTTATTAGTTTTTTATCTTGACATTCAAGTAGCAACTACTTTTTATGTCTGCTTGAAATAGACCAGCCACTCACTCCATTAAGAGGAGGTTAACCATGTTCAAATTCAGAAACAGTCTTGTTATCATACTTTTCGTAATGTTATCTCAGATCTATGTTAATGCTCAGTCAGAGGAAAGCTTCCGCTTTGCCGTTATCGGTGATAGAACGGGCGGGGCTCAGCCGGGGATATATGAAAAAGTTTTGGTTGAGGTAAATCTGTTAGATCCAGATATTATCCTGACAGTGGGGGACCATATCGAGGGATACAATCAGGACAGCATGGTGACCAATAAACAATGGGACGAATATTTTGGATTATTGAAAGACATGAAAGCCAAATTCTATTTCACCCCGGGCAATCACGACATGTGGGATAAAACCAGCGAAATAAACTATAAAAACCGGGTGGCACAGCCATACTATTCCTTTGATTACAAAAATACCCATTTCATCATCCTGGACGTTTCCCGCTCGGAGAAATATGCGGAGATACCCAAAGAACAGATCAATTGGCTGATAAGCGATCTGGAGACAAACAGGGGCAAGGAAAACATATACGTTTTCTACCACAAGCCGTTTTGGTTCGAGGCGATAAGAGACAACCAGCCCGATTCCCTTCATATCATCTTTGCAAAATACGGTGTGGATGCGGTTTTCAACGGACATTATCACGGCTACTTTGCCGGTGAGAAGGACGGGATCCTCTATACCGATATGAGCAGTTCCGGAGGAGCGATGTCTACCGATAATATGAACTTGGGTTACCATTATCAATTCCTGTGGTGTACGGTAAACGGTAACAAGCTGGACGTAGCAGTAATCAATCAGGGGAACATCTTCGATCGAAGTTACGTTACAGTAAAAGATAAGATTATTATGGATGGGATAGAATGGGGTAAGTACATAACCCCATCAGCTATTCTGATCGATGAGGGCACAACGAGTTTCTCAGGGGATGAGAAGCTAAGTATATATAATGGAAACGAAAAGTCTTTGAAGGATACCATTATATGGGAATGTCAGAACAATTGGTCGATTGAACCATTATCTCAATTCGTAGACGTAAACCCTTCGCAGACATTAAGTTCAAGTTTCCGGGTTAACTTAAAGGGTGATATATACCCACTCCCCAAATTCAAACTGAACTATCCGGTGAATGGAGGTAAGATATACCCGGTTGAAGATCGTCTCTGGGTAAAAAGAAAGATGGTTTGCAGAAGGTTAACTAATCCCCCGACCTTAGATGGGAAAATATCAGAAAACGAATGGAAAAAGATTACTCCGGTGACCTCTTTCTGTTCTCCCACCGGTGATAAATCCGTGGTGGAGCCGACAGAATTTTATTTCGGTTATGATAATAGCAATTTATATATTGCAGTCAAATGCACGGAAAGCAAAAAGGATCAGATCGTCTCCCAGGCTAAAATCCAGGATGGTCCGGTTTATCAGGAGGACTGCGTGGGTTATTTCATCTGTCCCGACACGACGGTCAAAGACATTTATCAGATCTACTTTAACTCTCTGGGAACACCATTTGACCAATGGATAAAATATGACGGTGGCAGTTATAACGCAGATCGAAATTGGAACGGAAAATACCGGGTGAAAACCTCCATGAGCGAGGACGGATGGAACATAGAAATTAAAATCCCATTCGCACAGCTGAAAACAAAACCAAAAAAAGGTGACGTCTGGGATATCAACTTCAGAAGAAAGCAAAAGCGGCTGAATTCCGCCTCCGACTGGATGTATCCGATAACTTATGATATCAAATATCTCGGGATGATGAAATTCGATTAACCTTTGATTTAGGGTAGTAGTTTTCTAATGATTTCTTTCAATGGCTTCGTTGAAAGGTTGCGGCTGTGGTTACATATTGTTAGACGAAGCTCGACCGAGGTTTATCGTATTGAAACGACAAACTGATTCTACTTGCGTTAAGTAATCACAGCTATGCCCTAATCCACAAAAGACTTTTTACAGCAAACCGGTTAAGAAAGTCAACCCTTCCTGCATTCCGGGGGATGGTTATCTTTCGATAGATGTCCTCTTATGATTGATCACATCCCTCATTTAGGAGAGTTACTTTCCTTCCTTTGTGCCATCGTCTGGGCGGTGGCGGTCATCATGTTCAAGAAAAGCGGAGAGAAGATCACCCCCTTGGGTTTGAACCTATACAAAAACGTTCTGGGTTTGGCTCTCTTCGTTCTGACCTCACTGGCCTTGGGAATTACTTTAACCCCCAAAGTAACGTTGCACGATCAATTCACGGTTCTGATCAGCGGTCTTTTGGGACTGGCCGTATCCGACACTTTCCTCTTTAAGACTTTAAATCTTCTGGGGGCGGAATTGACCTCGATAATCAGCTGCTTCAACAGCCCCTTCATCATAGGTCTATCCGTGCTTTTTTTGGGTGAAACCATGAACGGATATCAGCTTTTGGGAGCGGCTCTGATCGTCCTGGCAGTGGTGGTGGTTTCCAATAAAGAGGGACGGAAAAATATCTCACGACATAATCTTTTTCGGGGGATTTTGTTCGGTCTTCTATATTTGATTTCCGGGGCGATCGGGGTGGTATTGTTCAAGCCGCTTTTGGATCATACTTCCCTTCTCTGGGTGATCGAGATGCGTCTTTTGGCAGGCTGCCTGGGCACAGGCGCCATCCTACTGCTGCTTCCCGAAAGGCAGAAGATATTGACGTCTCTCTTATCCATCGGGAATTGGAGCTATATGCTCCCTGCTTCTTTTCTGGGGGCTTATCTTTCCATGGCCATCTGGATCGGGGGGATGAAATACACCCAAGCCTCGATTGCTTCTGCGCTGAATCAAACCTCCAATGTCTTCGTATTCCTGCTTGCGGTTTTGCTCCTTAAAGAGCCGGTGAACCGTATTCGGGTTATGGCGATAATTTTGGCCTTTGCCGGGGCGCTTTTGGTCACTTTCGGTTAGATTAAAAAGAATAAAGATGGAGAAAAAATCAAAGGGAAAGAGAAAAGCTATCTTTGGAAAACGATTTCACCCCCGAGGATGGTATACTCCACTTTCGTGTCCGGAATCATCTCCGGGTCGATATCAAAAATATTCTGAGATAGAACCACCACGTCACCTAATTTCCCTGCCTGAATCGAACCTTTGAGATTCTCCTCATACGAAGCATAACAGGCTGCCTGGGTGTATGCGAATACCGCTTCTTCGACGCTTACTTTTTCGACCGGATTCCAGCTCTCTTTTTCACCGACTTTCTTTCGCAGGACCGCAGCATAAATCCCTTTCAGCGGATCCAAACTCTCTATGGGAGCATCGGAGCCAAAAATCAGATGCGTTCCAGTGGATAGAAGGGTTTTATAGGAATATGCCAGTTTACATCGGCTGCCCCAGTATTTCTCTGCAACAGGTCTATCCGAAGGGGCATGTATGGGCTGGGTCGAGGGGATAATATTAAGGTTGCTGAATCTCTCTATATCCTGTGGTTTTAGCAACTGGATATGTTCAATCCGGTGACGCAATCTGCTTTTTTCCCCGGAAATTGATATCGAAGATTCAATTGCGTTCAGGGCAGTATGCACTCCCTTGTCGCCAATGGCATGAATGGCTGAGTTGATCCCTGCCTGGCTCGCTTTCCTGACCATTCGGGTCAATTCCTCCGATGGGGTGACCTCGACGCCGAAATTGTCTATGGAGCCCTCGTAGGGTTCAAACATCAAAGCGGTTTGAGATCCCAAGGTTCCGTCGCAGTAGAATTTCACTCCACAGAATCTTAAGTATTCATTTCCGAAAGACGACTTCATGCCAACAGAGATGGCGGAATCCAAATCCCCGTCAGGGATCCAAAAAGATACTCTCAAGGTTAAAGCATCCTCCCATATGATATCCTGAAGAAGATGAAGTGCCTCCTGGTCTTCGAAATTGTGGATTCCGGTCAATCCATAGCTGTTTGCCATCTTCAAAGCTTTTTTGAAAAGCTTCCGGCATTGGGGTGCTGAAGGAGATGAAACTTGACTCCAAACCAAGCCAATAGCATTCTCCTTCAAAAGTCCGGTGGGTTTTTGGGTCTTCGGGTCCCTTTCGATCTTTCCGCCTGCCGGCTCATTTGTGTTTTCATCCACACCCGACATCTGCAGAGCTTTGGAGTTCACCCACAGCAGATGATGATCTTTGCTCAATAGAGCCACCGGATTATTCGGGCAGACTCTATCCAGTGGTTCTGTGGTAAAGAGCGATTCATCCCCCAGTATGTTTTTATCCCACCCGTCGCCAATTACCCAAATATCCGGCTTTAAACCTTTGCAGAAATCCTCTATGACCGACAAAAGCCTTTCTAAGGAGCTTATCCCTTCCAAATCAGCCCGATTCAGACGATAAGCAAAGGATAGAAAATGCGTGTGACCATCGATCAAACCCGGCATGACGGTTTTCCCTTCGAGGTTCATGACCTGAAAGTTTTTTCTTCCCAGATTCTCCACCTCAGAATTTTCACCCACTGCAATTATTTTATGATCTGTGATCGCTAAAGCTTCAGCGAGAGGGTATTTAGGATCCATGGTGTAGATTTTACCATTCAACAGCATCAAGTCATTGTTCATTGTACGAAATCCCCGGTCTTACCTCTCCCCCTTTATCCCCCTCTCCTTAACTAAGGAGAGGGGGAGAGAGGGTTAAAGTTCTAGAATTTTCGAGTTTTGATCTACGAATTTTGAAACCGAAACGCTCATTGCTACGGATAAACAGACTTCGATAACTTTTACCTTACCTCTTTGCCAGTCTCCGCTTGTCCCCTTCTCTCTGGGTGATTCCCAATTGATCCAGCTTCTCCAAGATGGGAACCATATACTTCCGGGTGGTGGAAAGATGTTCCCTCAATTCACTCACCGTTGCCTGACCCCGTTTCTGAAGAAATCCAGTAATAGAAATTTTAACCTGCTCGAAATCCTCTTTCCTTAGGAGTATACCTTCCTTCAACTCAACGATCCGCTCCTGCTCTATTAGGAATTGCAATATCTGCTCGAACTCAGGACCACGGACATTTATCTCCTCTTTGGTAGGAGCAGCCAGGGGATGGGCAGCGAATTCCTCAAGTATCTTTTCGGATAAAGCCATCTGATCAGAAGAAAGCTGGGGTTGATGAGCGGGGAGTTTGAGATAAACCCCCCGTTGAACGATCCTCCCCTCTTGGATCAGATGCTTAATCATCTGGTCAAGTAAGGTTGGTTCTATGTGCAAACGTCCGGAAAACTCTGCCGACTTTGCCCCGACCTTGAAAGGAAATCTCCGGTGGGTCTCTTCGATTACGGATACAATCTGGTCCGCCGCCCGATTCCATTTGGTCATGTCTGCTAAAAATTCTGAAGTGTCAAATATCTTGCCTTCTTTTTCCAATTGATTCAAGCTCGACTGTATCTGCTCCAGGCTGAAATTACTTGCTTTCAAAATCTCCTTTTTCGGGATCAATCCCTCTTTTCCCAATTCCGATAGAATCACTTCCGAAGGGTTTAAGCTCGCTCTTCTTTGAAGATCAGCTATTGAAGCTTGATCCTTTCTTTTGACAGCCTTAGGAAAAACATCCAACACCATGCCGCCGCCTATGGTTATCTGCGGAGAAGGTAACCTTAGGATGAAATGGTCTCCGATACGGGCAAGCAGGTTCGTTTTGCATTCAAATTGCACCAAACCCGATCCTGCCGGTGGGATTTGATCTTTGTCCAGAATTCTGGCTCTGGCGACCAACTCCGTCGTTCCCAGAATAAGAAGCAGCGAGGCATTATGTTTTACCGGATGAGTTATTGTGGATACCACGTCCACCTTGGCAGTGAAGCTGGATATAACCTGATCCTGATTCAGTCTGGCGATCACGTCCCCTCTTTGCAGCTTCTCCTTTTCCACCCCGGCCAAATTCATCGCCACCCGGGTTCCGGGCATAACCTTGTCTTGAATCTTCTTGTGAGTCTGCAGCTCCCGGATCCGGGCAGTTATCTTTCGGGGAAGGATTTCGATCTCTTCTCCCAGCTGAAAACTCCCGTCTCTCAATGTCCCGGTCACCACCGTTCCTCTCCCCGCCATGGTAAATACCCGATCGATGTACATCCGGGGCTTGCCAATATCCTTCTGTGGTGCAATTCCGGTGAACATCTTTACGATAAGGCCGTAAAGCTCCTTTATGCCGGTCTTTTGGGTGGCAGATACCCTGATCACCGGAGCATTTTCCAGGATAGTCCCTTTTATCTTCTCTTTGACATCTTCCTCCACCAGATTCAGCCAATCGGGGTCCACCAGATCTATCTTGTTTATGACCACGATCCCGGTCTGTATCTTCAGAAGGTCCAGAATCTGTAGATGTTCCTCGCTCTGGGGCATCCACCCATCGTCTGCCGCTACCACGAATAAGACCGCATCGATACCTCCCACTCCCGCCACCATGTTTTTCACAAATCTCTCGTGCCCGGGCACGTCCACTATACCCACCTCGCTCCCATCCGGCAGGGAAAGCCAGGCGAATCCCAAATCGATGGTCATCCCCCGCTCTTTTTCCTCGGGCAGCCGGTCGGGATCGATTCCGGTGAGAGCCAAGACCAGAGCAGATTTTCCATGATCGATATGTCCTGCAGTTCCAAGAACGAACATATTATTTATATGAAATGATTCTCGCGTAGCCTAGTCTTCGCATGTCCTGAGCGAAGTCGAAGGACGGTTTGGCGCTGAGCCATAAAGGCTCAGCTACGCAGCTTATTGAACCTTTTATTCGTCATTAGTTATAGCTTTTATCTTCCTTTTTTTGTCTTCCTTTTTCCTTTCATTGAATTCGCAACAACAAGTTGTTGCACTCCGAATTCATCCCCCCAGATAAGCTTCCTTTACCTGTTGATTGTTCAAAAGGCTCTGTGCCGTATCTTCCAAAACTATTCTGCCGGTTTCGAGGACATATCCCCTATTGGCAATCTGTAGAGCCATGTGCGCATTCTGCTCTACCAGCAAGATGGTGGTCCCCTGCTGGTTAATCTCCAGCACGGTATTGAAGATGGATTTGACTAAAATCGGAGCTAAACCCAAAGAAGGTTCATCCAAAAGCAGAAGTTTGGGGTTGGACATCAGTGCCCGACCGATCGCCAACATCTGCTGTTCCCCACCGCTTAAAGTTCCGGCATTCTGCTTCATCCTTTCTTTGAGCCGGGGGAATAAAGTAAAAGCCTTTTCTATATCCTGGTTAATCTCTCTTCTGTCCTTTCTACAAAAAGCTCCCAATTCCAAATTCTCCAGAGTGGTGAGATTAGGGAAGATCTTTCTCCCTTCGGGTGCCTGGGAAATGCCGAGTTTCACGATCTTATGCGGAAGAATTTTATCGATCCTTTTCCCTTCAAAGGTAATAGTCCCTTTCTTAGGCTTAAAGAGTCCGGAGATGGTGTTAATGGTAGTTGACTTCCCCGCACCGTTAGCCCCAATCAGGGTAACTATCTCCCCTTTCTTAATAAAAAAGGAAATCCCTTTCAGAGCATGAATCGCCCCATAGTAGACATTCAACGAATCAATCTCTAGCAATCTCGAATTTTCCATCATATTTCAGATAAGAGAAATGAGAACTGAATTAAAACCTTTGTTGTTGACACCACCGCTGAGCCGTGAAGGCTCAACTACGCGATCACTCGAACCCTCGAACCCTTGAATCCTTGAACCCTGTTTTATTCGTCATCCGTCATTCGTTATTCACTTTTGTTTTATTTCATTTCCTCACCTAAGTATGCCTCGATAACCTTGGGGTCTTTTTTGATTTTCTCCGGCGGACCCTCGGCAATCTTGACTCCGTAATCTAATACCACTATTCTCTCACAGCAGCCCATAACCACTCGCATGTCGTGCTCGATCAAAAGTATGGTCAAATCAAAGTCAACCCTGATCTTGCAGATAAGGTCCATAACGATCTGTGTCTCTTGAGGATTCATCCCAGCGGTAGGTTCGTCCAATAGCAGAAGTTTTGGTTCCGTCGCCAGAGCCCGAGCCATCTCTAATCTTCTCTGTTGTCCATAGGGAAGATTCATCGCTTTTTCGTCTCTGATAACGTCCAATCCAAAGATTCCGAGCAGGTTCATGGATCTGGCAGTCAACTCTTTCTCTTCTTCGAAAAACCTCTTGCTTCGGATCACCGAGCTTAGCATCCCCTCTTTAGAATGGAGATGACAGGAGGTCTTGACATTATCCAGCACCGTGAGATTGCTGAATAGTCTAATATTCTGAAATGTTCTTCCAATCCCGTATGAAGTTATCTGATAGGGCTTTTTACCGTTAAGTTTTTTGTCCTGGAATATTATCTCTCCCAAAGTGGGCTCATAGACACCGGTAATCATATTGAAGACCGTGGTCTTACCTGCTCCGTTCGGTCCGATCAGTCCGACCAACTCTCCTTTTTCCAGACACAGATTCAACCGATCGACTGCTTTCAATCCCCCAAAATGCATGGAGCAGTTTTTTACGTCTAGGATAGGCATAGTCTGATAGATATTCTTTTTAATTTGCGTAAAGGCAATTCATGTGGAACATCCCGCTAAAAGCGGGGAATTGCCCTTACACGGATAACCATAAACGTCGTTTCTACACTTTCTTAACGAATAGATTTCTAATTCTCTGTAAACTCAACTCTTGGACTCCAAAGATACCCTGAGGTCGGGTGAGCATCAGTATTATCAGAATCAGGGAATAAATCACCATGCGGTAATCCTTCACCACTCTTAAGAATTCAGGCAATATGGTTAAGATGATGGCTGCCAAAATTGAGCCGGTGATGCTTCCCATCCCGCCTAAGACCACCATTATTACCACTTCTATCGATCTCATAAAGGTGAAGCTGTTGGTATGCAGATACATCAGATAATGTCCGAACAACCCGCCGGCGATTCCGGCAAAAAATGCACCGATGACGAAGGCATAAACTTTATAATAGGTGGTATTGATCCCCATCGCCTCTGCCGCCACCTCATCCTCCCGAATCGACAGGAATGCCCGCCCATGAGTGGAGTTTATCAGATTGCGAACCACAATAATGGTCACCAGCATGAAGAACAAAACCCAGAAGAGATTGGTATAGCCCGGAATGTCGGCAAATCCTCTCGCCCCGCCTACCGCATCGACGTTCAATATCATGACCCGGATGATCTCACCGAAACCCAGGGTGGCTATGGCCAAATAATCTCCTCTCAGTCTCAGCGAGGGAATTCCAACCACCAAACCCGCTACGGCAGCCAGAGTACCGCCTAAGATTAAAGCCAAGACGAATATTATCGATTTTGCCAGCCAGGGGAATAGGATAATCGAGCTTAAACCCGAGATCAAATTCCTGCCAAAATAGTAAGTGAAGAAGGCGGAGCTGTATCCTCCTATAGCCATAAAACCCGCATGCCCGATGGAGAACTGCCCGGTGAATCCGTTTATCAGATTCAGACTCACCGCCAGCATGATATTGATCCCGATCAGGATCAATATCTGCAAAAAGTAGGGATTCATCCGGGAGGGAAGGTAATAATTCACCAGCAACAAAAATCCTAATGTCAAAACTATCAATATGGTTTTTTTAAATCTCATAAATTCCAAATTTTCTTTACCATGAGATTACTTTATCACACTTAATCTCTTACCTTAAGGTAGAAGGTAAGCTTTTTCAATTTGCAATTTGCACTTTGCAATCTTCAATCTGCTATAATGTTTTTCCCTTATCTTTTTCCCCTTCCATTTTCCTTCTGCTTAAACCTTTTCTCCCGTAAACGCACCCAACAATCCCGACGGTTTAAACAATAGGATTAGAATCAGGATAGCGAAGGCGATGGCATCCCGATAAGTGGAGGAGACGTATCCCACCACCATTACCTCCGCCACACCCATGATCATCCCTCCCAGCATCGCCCCCGGGATGTTGCCTATTCCGCCTAATACCGCCGCCACGAAGGCTTTTATTCCGGGCATGATGCCCATCAATGGCTCTATTTTGGGATTGGTCAAAGCCACCAGAACGGCGGCGGCGGCGGCCAATGCCGAGCCGATTATGAAAGTGATGGAGATGATCCGATCGACCGAGATCCCCATAAGCAAAGCTGCCTCCCGATTGAAGGAAACCGCCCGCATGGCTTTGCCGGTTTTGGTTTTCTTTATGAAAAGCTGAAGCGAAGCCATCAGGAATAAAGAAACCACTAAAACGATCAGCTGCTGATTGGTCAAGATTATCCCACCGCTGGAGATCACGTCGTTTTTGGCTATTATCTGGGGGAAGAACTTGGGATCGGCGCCGAAGATGAGCTGACCTGCATTTTCCAGGAACAAAGATACGCCAATGGCGGTGATCAAGGCGGTTAATCGGGGGGCTTTTCTTAATGGCTTGTACGCTCCCCTCTCGATTATAAAACCCAATAGGGCGCAAACCAGCATGGCGAAAAAAAATACTATTACCGCCCCAAAGAGGGTCGGTTCTTCACCCATGTTCAGCCATCTGACCGCATAGAATCCGGCAAAAGCGCCCACCATATAAACGTCACCATGAGCAAAGTTGATTAACCTTAACACCCCGTAGACCAGGGTATAGCCCAAGGCGATGAGGGCATAAATCGAGCCCCAGGCGACGCCATTGATTAGCTGTTGAAGGAATTCGGACATGAAGATAATCCTAATGACTGATGACGGATGACGGATGACGAATAAAACCGAAAAATAACACTACTAATGAGGAATACCGGATGATTGATAAAATCAAAAAACCTATGATTGATGACAGATGACGAATAAAGACATAAAGCAGATAAAATGGGGATAAGTAAGAAATGAAGTTATGCCTTTTCATACCGAAACAATATTTTTCTCTAAAGATTCTTTCTCTTCAAAAACGAAATAAGAGCACCTATCTGCTTTGTGAGTGATTTGGTTCTCTCAAGTAGTCTCTCCGATTCGTCTTTATCTGAATAACCTAATTCCACGCAAATGAACAGTTGGCTTCTTACCTCGGAAGTTAATCCTTAGGCGATATACAAAAACTTGATAAACTCCTTTCTAGAACTTCTATCAAATCCTTCAGCTATATTACTGGATATAGAAAGAGATGCACTCCTGATTCGGTTGGATATGCACCAATCTTTAGCCAATTCCCTACTTTAGTTAGTTTATAAATCCAAAAGGCTGAATCTTCTGCTTCCTTCCAAACCGGCAAATCCTCAAAATTATTAAATACTGCCATCTGTTATCATTAACCTTTAAATTTATTATTTATTCGTCATTATTTATCAGTCGTTGCCTTTATCCGTCGCTAGTCATGCTTTTCAAGGTGTAATCGTCTCCACAAACTTGACTTTTCCATCCTCGATTTTGAGTACCACTGCCGATTTTTTGGCATTCCGGTTCTCGTCGATGGTGATCATGCCGGTAACTCCGGGGAAATCCTTGGTCTGGGCTATGGCATCTCTGATCAGCTTGCGGTTCTTAGGGGTATTGATGGCTTCCATCAACGAAGTAGCTTTGGGATTCTCGTTATATGCTTCCTTTAGGTTCTGTTCCTGCAGTATACCGGACCTTTTTATGGCATCGAAAGCGATTTTGGCGGCATCGTAACCCAATGGAGCCATGGCGTCCGGGATTTCGTTGTATTTAGCTTTATAGCCGGCTATGAACTTCTGAATCTCCGGTCGGGGATCCTCCGGGGTGTAGTGGTTGCTGTAATATGTATTCTCCAAAGCCTTGCCGCCTATCTCCATCAAACGGGGGGAATCCCATCCGTCTCCACCGATTAAAGGAACGTTGATCCCCAAATCCCTCGCCTGTCTTGCGATCAGACCGATCTCGGTGTAATAACCGGGGATGAAGATGACCTCTGGGTTCTTGGCCTTAAGTGCGGTCAACTGCGCCCGGAACTCTATGTCGCCTTCGGCATATGATTCCTCGGCAATGATCTGACCTCCTAAATTGGTGAACGTCTCGCTGAAGAATTGAGCCAAGCCCACGCTGTAATCGTTCTTTATGTCCTTTAAGATGGCTGCCTTGCTTACATTGAGGGTGTTGCGAGCAAATTTAGCCATCACCTCCCCCTGAAAAGGATCGATGAAACACACCCGGAAAACATAATCTCCTATCTGGGTCACCTTGGGATTGGTGGAAGACGGGGTGATTATCGGGACTTTCGCCTCCTGGCAAATCGGAGCACCGGCTAAGGTGCGGGAGGATGCCACCTCTCCCAAAAGCAGAATTACCTTGTCCTGATTGATCAGCTTCTTGACTGCGGTAGCCGCCTCCTCCGGCTTGGACTGGTCATCCTCCACCACGATCCGGACCGGCATCCCCTCGATCCCTCCGGCTTTATTGACCTCTTCCAATGCCATCTCGATCCCTCTCTGGGTCGATTTCCCGAAAGTGGCGGTCACACCGGTTAGAGAACCGAATTCACCCAAAACCACCGCATCCTCTTTCTTTGCGCAAGAGAATAAGAGTACACTCAGAAGCATACCCACGATCACTGCAGAAACTCCGGAACCTCTTTTCATCGACTTCCTCCTTAAATCATCTAGCCAGTAACAAGCATTATTATTCCCACAGTTTGCTAAGTTAGATATATCCAGAACCCATATTTGTCAAGCTCATTTTTAATGCGATGCCATCCGAACAAATTGAAGAGAATCAGCAATTTCTCGGAGCTTTTTAGCCAACAAACGTTATCTGCCAAATGATCTCTTATTCCCTTTCTGATGATGTTCTCCTCAATTCGTTGATGGTCTTCTGAACTTTCTCTATCTGTACCGGATCTCCATTCCACAGACGAATGAAATTTTCGAAGTTGTTAATCGCCTCTTTCTGGTTTCCTATCTGCTGGTAAATTGATCCTAACCGGTAGAAAGCCAAAGCGTTTTGGGGGTCGTATTTAATTGTGTTTTGATATTCTCTGGTCGCCTCCTCAGTCAATCCTTTGAGTAGATAAATTTCACCCAAGAGATAGTGAACTTTCGGGTCGTTCTCTTTTAAGGAAAGAGAGGTTTCACAATCTCTCAAGGCCTGGTCCAATAGTCCCTGGTTGTAATATTCGACACCCAGGTTGTAATAAACGATAGAACTGTCGGCACCGTTCTCCAAAGCCTTTTGATAATATTCCAGAGACATATCGTGTTTCCCTTGATCTCCATATATCGATGCCAGATTGGCATAGGCGTTACCCAAACCGGGATTGTAGAAAACGGCTTTCCGGTATTCCTCCTCTGCCATAGTCATATCCCCCTTTTTGGCATACACCACCCCCAAGGTATAATAAGCCTGTCCGGGATTAGCGGTAGAGTATCCCGGGAGTCTGATATTGACCAATATCAGAATTATCACCAGGATTAAAAGATATTTGCCGAACTCAAGAACCCTTCTCTTTCGGAGAATAGGGTAAAATTTTTCCAAGGCAAATGCCGCAAAGATTAAAAGAATCGGAAGGATGGGAACCCGATAGCGGGCGGTGACGAAAAAGAGAATCACACTCAACATGTAGACGAAAAGGAAAATCTCAAGCAGGTTAACGAAATCCCTCTCTTTTACGATTTTAAGTGAAGGCTTTAAGTGAAATAGAATAATTCCCAATAATCCAAGTGGGGTAATTAACCCAAAGGGAAAATATATGATAAACTTCCAGATCAGAAGCTTCAGGATGGGAGCACTGCGTGCAAAGAAATAGAAATCCCGATTATTGGAAAGCTCATCTCCGTTCCAAAAGAGCGCGAATTTCTTCAGCATTAATTTGAGAAATTGGAAGGGTTGATTCAAGACAAAGTCCAGCCCCTCCCTGTACCAGAAGCTGGAGATTTCGGAAGGTTTGAGAGACCTCCCCTCTTTCTTCTCTGCTAACCGGACAGCATCTTCATATGATCCCCACCAGGTGGCACTCCCCCCGGGGAAAATGGCAGTAGCACCGTCCGATTTGGGATTATTGCCTATATAGAAATTCATTCCTCCTTGTGAAGATATGAGAACGAAATCATGACCTTTGATATAATTTCTTAAAGTTACAGGAATAATCAGCAAAATCGCTCCCAAAGCTAAACAGACAGAATAGAGCATTGACTTTGTCGAGAGAGCCCGGGGAAATTGAATCTTGCTTTGAGAGGTAGATTTTAAGAGAATCCAGAGGAATAGAGCTGCTCCTACCAAAAGAATATTCGGTCGGACCAGAGCGGACAAACCTAAAAGTAGCCCGCTTAAGAACCACAACTTATAAGAAGTCTTCTCTCTGGCTTTGATGCAGGCAAAAAGAAAAAGCAAATTTAGAAAAACTTCCAAAACCGGCAATAGGAGTTCCCCCTCATAGTAGATCAATACTCCGTATAAAGAAGCCATCACTCCGGCAATGATTGCAACTCTTTTGTTAAAAACTTTCCTTCCCAATAGATAAACCAAAATGCAGCTCAACGATCCGAGGATAAACTGAATCAACCGGATTGTAAAGTAGTTGTGTCCGAAGAGTTTATATACCGCAGCCAAAAAATAGGAATAAAGCGGTGCTCGGAAGAATACCCCGCCGGTAAAATCCTCCCCCTTCAATATCGATTGTGCCCACTGGTCGTGGTATTCGGCATCCATGGTGGGGGTATCGAAAAGCGGGGAGCTTCTCATCTCCAGCAGGTAGATGAACCTTATGGCAAAGGCTAAAATGAAAATTCCGATGATTATCAATACTTCTTTTTTGACTGATTTTCTCATAAATCTCCGGTCCTTGATTTTTTAAGCTAATTACAAATGCCTTCAAAGTCAAGCAGTTCGTCTGTTAGACCCCCGGTCATAGAGACTATACATACTACTCAAAAATCGTAGACCGGGCTCCCCCGCCATGACAAATATGTTATTCGGAGACATCACTGAAAATCCTTGACAGTCTGTAGTAGTTATAATAAATTTGGTTTTTGTCGTATAATTGTATTCAATGGGAGTACCATGATAGAGAAACTTATCCATGAGGAATGTGGCGTCTTTGGCATTTGGGGAGCAAGGAAATCTGCCGAGCTGACCTACCTGGGGCTTTATGCTTTACAGCACCGGGGGCAGGAGGGAGCGGGGATCGTCTCCTCCAACGGAGAGAGGTTCTATCAGCATAAAGGATTGGGAGAGGTAAACGAGGTTTTCTCCAATAAGGAGATCCTCAATCAATTAAAGGGGCATATAGCCATCGGGCATAACCGTTATTCCACTACCGGTGTTTCCGCTTTGATCAACGTTCAGCCGATCTCCATTACCTATAAAAAAGGGAACTTAGCCATTGCTCACAACGGGAATCTGACCAATTCTTACAGCTTACGGAACGATATGGAGAAGACCGGCTCCATCTTCCAAACCTCCAGTGACAGCGAGATAATCTTGCATCTGGTGGCCCGTTCCAAAAAAGAGAAGGTGGAGGAGATGATTCAGGATGCCCTGTTGAAGGTGAAAGGGGCATTCTCGGTGGTCTTCAACACCGGGAACTCTTTGGTGGCTGCTCGAGACCCGCATGGATTTCGTCCACTGGCTTTGGGGAAACTTAACAGCTCCTGGGTGGTAGCTTCGGAGACTTGCGCTTTCGACATCATCGGAGCAAAGTACGAACGGGATATTGAGCCGGGTGAAGTGGCAGTCATCAGTTCCAAGGGGATCAAATCATACTATCCCTTCAAACCGGTAAAAAGTGCCTTTTGTATTTTTGAATTCATCTACTTTGCCCGCCCCGACAGCATGATCTACGGGGAGATGGTGGACAAAATACGAAGAAGACTGGGCAAACAGCTGGCCAAGGAAAAACCGGCAGAAGCTGACATCGTCATCTCGGTTCCCGACTCATCCAACACCGCCACCTTAGGCTATGCCGAGGAAGCTCAAATAAAATACGAGGTGGGATTGATCCGCAATCACTACATCGGGAGGACTTTTATCGAGCCGGAGCAGACCATCCGGGACTTGGACGCCCGGATAAAATTCAATCCGGTCCGGGGAGTTCTAAAAGGTAAACGGGTGGTGATCGTGGACGATTCCATTGTCCGGGGAACCACCAGCAGAAAGCTTATCAAGATGTTGAGAAACGCCGGCTCCAAGGAGGTACATTTCCGGGTAAGCTCACCACCCATCATCTCCCCCTGTTTTTACGGGATCGACATGCCCACCAAAGAGGAGCTGATCGCCTCCTCCAAGTCGGTGGAACAGATCCGGCAATATTTGGATGTGGATAGTCTGGGTTATCTTTCCATCCCCGGTATGCTTTCCATGCACTCCCTTGGAGGGAAAAATTTCTGTGTGGCTTGTTTTTCGGGGAAGTACCCCACCAAGATCGAAAATAATAGCGGTAA
Organism: Candidatus Zixiibacteriota bacterium; assembly: GCA_043810415.1. GTDB lineage: Bacteria > Zixibacteria > MSB-5A5 > MSB-5A5 > SM1-73 > CAIVRH01. The sequence goes on from JBDROD010000026.1 coordinate 17,591, forward strand.
ATTTGTGCTGGAAAGAAAATGTTGTGGACAATTTTGATTTTGTTTTAGATATTACCCCCGTCTTTTAAATCCATCGTATTTCCAAAAATTTAAGTAAATAGGATTTTATGCCTCTCACTGAACCGGAATTCAATGCCAAAGTAGTAGAGCTGATGAATCAAGTCATCAGAGAGAAGGGCTTGGGATTTGATGAAGCCCGCATGGGCACCAGTTTGAAAATAGATGAAACTACAAAGTTTCCTGATGGGGTTATCTGGAAGGATAAAAGCACTCGAGCGTCATCATTACTCTTCGAAATAAAGCGACCAAACTGGGATGCCACCAACATCTCTTTAATAAATGATGCGAGCATAAAAGCATTTCAGTTGGGTGCTGAGTATTTTGCCACATGGAATATGCGGG
>JBDROD010000027.1:0-2189 GCA_043810415.1 Candidatus Zixiibacteriota bacterium
CACATCTCTTCATTTTTAAATCCCTTACGGGTTTATTCCCCGCCGCTTGCGGCGTAATATATATGCACAAGCAGATAATACCCCGTCCGCTTGCGGCGGGGTAGTTTATTATGGTAATGTCATTGCTATGAATATTGAAGAATTGGTTAGATATCTCAAAGAAATACTGATGACTGGGAGGAAAGAGCACATTCCATTGGAAATAGCCGGCGCATTGTTATTTGGTTCTTGGAGCAAGGGATCCCAAGGCATTAGCTCGGATGCAGACTTGTTGGTCGTTGCAGAGAATATTAATCCAAAGCGGCATAGACGAGGAACAGAAATCGCTTTGATTAAAAGATATTTTCCAGAATTATCTTTAGATATTCTTCTTCTTACAAAGAAAGAGGTCATCTCCAATTTTTTGAATCACAATCCCCTTTTTTTGGATATTGCTGAGGATGGGATCATCATTTTGGATGACAATCACTTCCTTCAGAATCAGATTTTGGAAACCAGAGATTATATAAGAGAGAAGGGGATAGAAAGGTATGGAGACGGCTGGTTATTCCCGGTAGTGAAGGGAGCTCCAGCCTATTTATCGAAAGTGAGTAATCAGGATTTTTCACAGGCAATGATTAAAGATGGAGAAAGAGATATTGGGATTGGCCAAAGGCTGATAGAGGCCGGGTATTATGATAAGGCCGTCTATCATTTTCAACAATCTACCGAGAAATCGATAAAATCCATTTTGATAGCGATGGGGATTTTTCAGAAGACTCACTTGATTGGAAGGGTCCTTAGAAAAGTTGTGGCAGAAAAAGATATTCCCATAAAGTGGAAAGATAAATTGATAGAGGTTGCTGAAATATCAGAAAGTATTGAGCCTGAGGTTAGTCTGAGCAGATATCCGGGGATCATTAATGACTCCCTCTGGCTTCCTTTTGAAGAATATAGTAAAGAGGATGCGAATGGAGCAATGGCCAAAGCAGAAAGATCATTATCGATTGCCAAAGAATTCATAAAAGACTGGTTTTCACAGGTCCCTTAATTCCCCCGAATTCATAACTTATTAACTTATTCCATCATTAACTCATTAACTTATTCACCCAAATTTTATTGACAAACAAGACCTAAGGGTGTATGATCATACACATAGAGAGGTGTTTATATGAGAACCAACATTGTTCTGGATGAAAGCCTGGTCAAAAAGGCTATGAAACTGAGTCGAACGAAGACGAAGAAAGAACTGGTGAATCAGGCCCTAAAAGAATTTGTTGAAAACCGAAAACGGCTCAATCTCATGGATTTGGCAGGGAAGATTGAATTTGCCAAAGATTACGATTATAAAGCCCTCCGGAGAGATAGATGATTCTGGTCGATACCTCCGTTTTGATTCATTTTTTCAAAGGGGTGGAGAGTGAGGGCAGCCGAAAATTTAGGATGGTTCTGGAAAGAGGCATCTCGTTTGGAATCAATTCGCTGATCTTCCAAGAGGTTTTACAGGGGGCGGTATCCGAGAAAGAATATTTAACCTTGAGACAATATTTAGAGACTCAGCGATTCTATCATCTAAGGGAGCCCATTGACTCCTATGCCAAGGCGGCAAAGATCTATCTGGATTGTAGAAAAAAGGGGATCACGATTCGAAGTACGATAGACTGCCTGATTGCTCAGACGGCCCTGGAAAATGATCTATTCCTCCTTCACGAAGATCAGGATTTCGATCTCATGGCAAAAGTCATCCCCTTGAAATTCTTTAATTAAAGGATGTTCTATTTAACCTTGAACCTTTTTCCTTGCATCTTTAACCTTATCCCCTACACCCAACACGCTACACCCTATATGGTTAAACCTGTAACTCGTAACCCGCAACCCGTAACATGAGCCTTACCAACCATATCTACTATCAACTTAAACCATTTATTCCAAGATCGCTCCAAATTGCCTTTCGGAGGATGGTCATCCGCAGGAAGCGAAAATTATACGAGCACATCTGGCCCATTGATGAAAAGGCAGGAGCGCTGCCAGAGGGCTGGTCTGGCTGGCCCGATGGAAAGAAGTTTGCCCTGGTTCTGATGCACGATGTCGATACCGCAGAAGGTCACGAGAAATGTCTTGAATTAGCCCAGGTTGACGAAAAAATGGGTTTTCGATCCTCCTTCAACTTCGTGCCTGAAAGATACCTGGTGTCATCCGAGGTGCAGCGT
>JBDROD010000028.1:0-17278 GCA_043810415.1 Candidatus Zixiibacteriota bacterium
CACCTTCCAGCGTTCCCACGTTGCGGGGATGCCTGAAGTGTTCCAGAACCTTTTCCGAATATTGTGTGGATTTCATATAGAATTCTCCTACTTATATAAGGGGGATAGCTTTCTTAACCTCTCCACCACACCGGGTAATGCTTCTATCACCTTTTCCGCTTCGCCGTCTTGATTGAACCTGCCGCAGGTAAGCTGAAGAGAGCCGTGAGCTTCCTCGTGCAAGAGACCTAAAGCGATCAAAGTATGCGAAGGTTCCAGGGTTCTTGAAGTACAAGCTGAGCCTGTAGAGACGGAGATATCTTTATCTTTCATAGACAAAAGCAGCGATTCACCCTCGATGCCATCGAAACGGAAATGAGCGTTATTGGGTAAGCGATATTGAGGATGACCATTCAGATGGGATCTGGGAATTTTTTCCAATATCCCCTGAATGAGTCTGTCGCGATACCGGGCGAACCTTTTTACTTCTGAATCCATTTCCTCCTGCAGAATCTCCACTGCCTTTCGCATTCCCACTATTGCCGGAATATTCTCCGTTCCCGAGCGCAAACCCCTCTCCTGACCGCCGCCGATCATCAGAGTATTCAATCTGACACCCTTTTTCACATACAAAATCCCCAAGCCTTTGGGTCCGTAGATGTCGTTGGAGGAGAGGGTCAAAAGATCAAGGCTATTCTTTTTCGCATCAATCGGCAAAAGACCTTCTGCTGCCACAGCATCGGAATGAAAAACGATACCCTTCTGCTGACACAATTCTCCGATCTCCGATACTGGCTGGACCGTTCCGATCTCATTGTTGGCATAACCGATCGACACTAAAATGGTTTTATCTGTAATTCTGCTACGCAGTTTCTCCAAGCCGATTCGACCATATTGATCCACCGGAAGCCGGGTAACCTCAAATCCATTTCTCTCCAAAAACTTGGCGATGTTATGGATGGAGATATGCTCAATCTCGGAGATGATGACGTGGTTCCCCTTGTTTTTGTTTCGTAAGGCTAACCCGATCAAAGCCAGATTATTCGACTCGGTAGCTCCAGAGGTAAATATAATCTCATCCTTATCGGCGTTGACAAATTTGGCGATATCGCCACGACAACTTTCCAGAACCTCTGTAGCTTGATCCCCCTCTTGATGCAGAGAGGAAGGATTGCCGAACTTATCGTGGAAGTAGGGGAGCATAACCTCGACTACCCGGGGGTCGACCGGCTTGGACGATTGATAATCGAAATAGACACCTTTCATATTGATTCCTCTTAAAACCACATGGTGGCGCCGGCATCCAAAGCCAGGTCGTTCAAAGTCCCGGCTCCCACGATCTTCAGCCCCGGGAGCAGATCTACTTTTTCCCATCCCAGCATCTGCTTGGAGGCTTCACATACGAAAATGGGTATCCCCATCTTCAGGGTTTGATTTATCATTTCCAGCATGCTGGGAAAGGCTCCCAGTTTTACCTTTTCCGCCGCTCCGGGAAGGAGGATTCGCAAGCTTTGTCCCAGATAATAGACTTTGGCATCGATGTTCATAGCCCTGGCGGTCTGGGCCAAGACCAGCGGTGAATATTGTCTTTCGGGTATATCGCTGGTCTGCACGTAAAGGATCGAGTTTTTCTCTTTCATGCTCTTCCTCCTATTTTATTCGCTTAATCCAGAATCGCAAAACGCCATCCTGGTTTTCGAATCGGACGATCTGGTTTCCGGTTCTTTTGGCAAATCGCTTCAAGTCCTCCTCCGCCGCCGGATCGTCGCTGAGCACCTCTAATATCTCTCCCACCTGGATAGTGTCGATCTGCTCCCGGGTTTGAAACAATGGCTGAGGGCAATATAGGCCGATACAATCCAGGGTTTTGGCAGGTTTGGAAACATCGGGCATAATTTCTCCTGTTATATTGCAGTTGAGAATAACAGATCAAATTTGATTTCGCACTCTTCTGAGTGCGATTAGCTCTATTTTTTAAACAGTAAAATGTAGATTGCGATTAGAATACCTACAAATATCAAAAGTTTTATTAGCCGCCAGATTAGCCTGAACAATGCCACCTCCAGTTAAGTGATCGATTTCCCGTTATCCACAGCTGATTATCAGAATCAGTATTTGCCATCCATTCTGAATTCGGAGATGTCCATCCAGAAGCCCGAGTTGGTTACGGAATCGTATTGAGCCTGCAGCAGGTCGTAATGGAATTGTTCCTCCTGGCTTATTTTATTGAATATCTCCTGTGCCTGGGGATGGCTGGTTTTTCTACCGGACGTTTCAAAGAAGTCTACGGCTTTCTTTTCCAGTTCCATGCCGATGCTGATGGCTTCGAGCTCTCCGGTTTTCTGCTCCTTCTTCATCCTCGATTTCAACTCATCGATGACCGAGGAGCTTCCTTCCTTTTCTTCCCGAACCAGATTTATCCAGTCCTCATCATTAATGACTGAACCAAATAACTGGCGAAATGTCTCAAGGTGCCGGATTTCGTCCTGAGCTAGTTTGCGAAACATTTTTTTACCCATTTCGTTATGGGTCTTTTCCAGTGCGTGATCGAAAAACGCTTTACCGTTCAACTCCAATCTGATGGCTTCTCTTGCTATCTCGATTAACTCTTTATTTGACTCTTTCACTTTAGTCTCCTTTCGAAATCTTTGCTCCGGGAACTACTATATCCGCTTTTTGAATGGTCTGGTGATTTTTCAGTTGATGCGTCAAGCTCCTTTTTTCGAATCAATCAGATTTTGCAGCTGCTTGGCTCTGTCAAGCTCTCTTCTATATAATGGCTCCTTGTTCTGGCTGTAAACTCCAATATTTTCTTCGAAAATGGATCTGTTCGGATTTATATAGAAAACACCCAAAGGCAGCTTTTCTTTCTCAGTAGCCCTCTTGAAAGCCTGGTCTCTATCCTGAGAGTCGTGCGTTTCCTCCAGATAATAGGTATGTTCTTTAAACCACTGGTAAGTGTTGATTTTATTGAAAGAAACGCAGGGTTGGAATATGTCTACCAAGGCATAACCTTTATGCTTTATTGCCTTTTTCAATATTTCTTTGGTCTTTTCGGTATCACCTACAAAAGCTCGAGCTACAAAAGACGCATCCAGCGCTATCGCAACAGCTATGGGATTGAACGGTACGGTGGCTACACCGTCAAGTTGGACCGGAGTCTTAAATCCAAGCTGGCTGGTAGGGGAGGCCTGTCCTTTGGTCAAACCATAGACCATGTTATTGTGTACGATGTTGGTAATATCGGGATTCCGGCGAATGGCATGCATAAAGTGATTTCCCCCTTCGCCGTACATGCAGCCATCACCGCTTTCCGCTATCACGGTAAGCTCCGGATTGACCGCTTTTATAGCAGTGGCAGCAGGCAGAGACCTTCCATGCAGCCCGTTGAATACGTTGGTCTTCAGATAATGGGGGATTTTTGCTGCCTGCCCGATGCCCGAGACCAGCACAAGTCTTTCCGGCTTTATCTCCAGCTCAGCCAAAGTTCTTTTAAGGATATTCAGTATCCCGAAATTGCCGCAGCCGGGACACCAAGCAATGTCGATATCACCAAGGTCATATAATGTTTTGTCCATTAAATGGAACTCCTTTAGTCCTCCCTTAGTCTGCTACTTCATATTGAAAGCGGACGGATCGAGGGGGGAGTTTTTCGATCTTGCACTCTTTGACCTCTATCCTGTTGCCATCGGGATCTTTTATAAAAAACACAAAATGATCATTCCTTTTGATGCTGATTATCTTCACGCCTTTTCTCTTAAGCTTGGAGAGAAACTTCTTTTTGTCGGTAACGCACACGGACCAGTGATTGTAACCAATGGTCCGGTTGTCTTTTTTTCGGAGATGACCCCCGATCAAACCGAATATTTCCATTCTCATATCGCCCGACACCAGCCGGGTGAATTTCCCTTCCGAAGCCACCCCAAAAACCGACCGCATGATGGATTTCGATAATCTCTCCTCTTTCTCTTTTGCAAACCCCAGTTTCTGAGTATAGAAGTTCACCAATCCTTGGTAATGGTTGGTGAAAATTCCGATATGATCGCACGCTCGAACGAATTTGCTTTTCATTTAACACTTTTTTTGATGGTTCTTAACGAAGAAAGCTTTTTAGATTTTCCAGCACTTCCTCCACCGAAAAGGGGAGACCGTTGTACTTAAGGATTCTCTTCTGTATTTCGAAACCAGTGTGCTGCTTGATTAATCTGCCAAATTGAGAGGTGGCATTATTTTCTATTATCACAGTTTTCTGAGCTTTTCGGAGATAGTCCGAAGTGTCCGGATGTAAGGGATAGACCTGTTTGAAGTGCAGGAAGGAAACATCATCTCTTTCCAATCGTTCCAGGGCTTCTTTTATGGGATGGTAAGTCGAACCCCAACCGATTATCAAAGTCTTGAAATTTTCATTGCCGATCAATACGGGTGGAATAGTCTCTTGCTTAATCAAATCCAGCTTCTTCAGTCTTTTGTTTACCATTTTAGTTCTCAGATCCAGGTCCTCGGTTATGTGTCCTTCTTCATCATGCTCATCGCTGTCCGCCGATACCAATCCCTCACCAAAACCTGGGATACCGCGGGGAGATATGCCGTCTTCAGTGAGCTCGTATCTTTTATAGGCTTTGCCAGTTTTTACTATATGCTTCTCTATTCTATCACGGGAGAGATCGAGTGAAGGTATATTGTAATAGGAATCAAGAAAATATTGATCGGTGAGGATTATAACCGGACTCTGATACTTATCAGCCAGATCGAAAGCTTTTGAGGTAACGGAGAAGGCGTCCTCTATGGTTCCGGGAGCCAAGATCATTCGCGGGAATTCACCGTGACCGGCATGGAGAGCGAACTCTAGATCGGCCTGCTCGGTGCGAGTGGGTAGTCCGGTGGCGGGACCGGGTCTTTGACCTAGGTGAATGACCACCGGTGTTTCCAACATTCCAGCCAAACTTAAACCTTCCACCATCAGGGCAAACCCGCCCCCCGAGGTGGTCACCATTCCCCGGGCACCGGCATACCAGGCACCGATTGCCATGTTGATGGCGCTGATCTCGTCTTCGGCTTGCTCGGTGATGATGCCGAAATCTTTGGCATGCTGGGTGAGGAAGACCCAGACACCGGTCGAAGGGGACATGGGATAGGAGGAGATGAAATCACATCCTCCTGCCATGGCACCTAAAGCCACTGCTTCCACACCGCTTAAAAGTATTTCATCTTTAGCTTGGGCGGTTTTGGGGAATTTGATCTCAACTTTTCCCGAGCTGGGAAGCTCTTTGCCGATCTGGTAGCCTTTTTCAGCTGCTTCAATATTCTTCCGGATTACGGATTCGTCTTTTGCGGAAAAACGCTGTTCCAAATAGTGATTGATTATCGGTAAATCCAGATGAAGGAGTCCGGAAACGGTCCCAGCCGCGATTATATTAACATAAATTGTATCCCCCAGCTCAGTTGCGATTTGATTAAAAGGAACATTGGCGATCTTGCATTTGTCGGGCAAACACTCTCTACCAAAAATCACTTCTTCACCCAGAATGATCGTGTCGGGGGTGGTCCTTTTTTCGAGATGCTTTATGGCACCTTTGCTGAGAGGGATCAAAATATCAATTTTATCTACAAAAGATGAGATTCTATGGGTGGATATGCGTATCTCCGTTGAATTGGTTCCACCCCGGACGCGGGACATATATTCCTTGGTGGCAAACACGTTAAAACCAGAAAGTTTGAACGCCTGGGTAAGAATCTGTTCCACCGTCTGAATTCCCTGCCCAGCTTCGCCACACAAAACAATGGAAAGATCATCTTTTTTGTCCGCTTGAAACTGGCTCATAAATTAGTTTCTCTCTAAACCGCTACTTGCCCTAATTGTACTCTGATTTCAACGATATACCAGTTTGATGTTTACATCCGATGGTCCTAAGATAATGTGAAGTTAAAATTTATACGGTGGTTATATAGTATGAATTGGAAATTTTAATAATCCCACAAGAACCATAGCCTAATATAAACTAGTGAACTGTAACAAAAGTTCAGGGTGAATGTAGTTACTCAATTTATTGAGCATTGTCACCTGTAAGCCTGATAAATCAGGAAACTACCGTAGGGAAAGAATTTATGTTACTTATCACTAGTGATTAGAACATGGAAACAGATATGCCCAATTTTTTCAGGATAAGAAACATTAGATAATAAAAAAGAGTCATGATCACGCATGAAATAATCAAAGCGCCATAAAAGGGAATTTTGTTCTTCAGCAAGATCGGAAGTACGAAAAACAGAGAAAGAGAAGGGAAAACCATCCAGAAAATGCCGGTGGAAAGCTGGCTAACTTTAGCGATGCTTTTGGTGTCGATGTAGAGCCATATAATGGCCATAAGAGAAATCAGGGGAAGAGATGCTAGAATTCCTCCAGCCAAAGAATATTTCTTAGAGATTTCAGATACCAAGACGATCAAAAGTGCAGAAATTATGACTTTAAGGATATAATACAACATCAATTCCCCTCGTCAGAAAATAAGCAGGTTTAATTTTTATTCTACCAAAATATCATTTCCGGTTAAGCATAGTAAGCACCCGCTTGGTTATCTGTTACCCTTAAACTTAATAGCAAAAATTTGTTCTAACCCAATATAGGATTTATTATCTTACAGACAAGAGAAAAATGTTAGGAAGAAAAATAAAAAGATTTGAGGAGATTAATCAAACGTAACTGCAGTCGGGAAAAGAGTTATTTGTTATATTATTTACCGTTTAACAAGCTTATTCATATCCGGATTCGTTAATTGCTATCGCTATAATTATTTCAGCGTATATGCAAATTGATTATGGGGAGCAATTTTAATCCTCGTGGATTGTTACCGCAATAATTGAGTATACCGATTTGTATCCCATTCAAATTTTTGGAGTAGTTAAGAATTCCGATAGACATACCGCTCAACTCCCTTTTGACTTTTACGAAGGCTCCCGCCGCCATGCCTTTCATGTATTGAGTCTCAAGTTTTCCTCCGCCTACGGCAAAACCGCATATATCTTTCGCTCCAACTCCAAGCCCTCCAATGACAATGCCAGTCATCTCTTTTCCGGCAACCCCCACGCCGCCTATGGAAATCCCTTTCATGGTTTCGCTGTGTAGCCCCACTCCTCCCAAAGCAAAACCGTTCATGCCTTCAACAGACAATCCCACTCCGCCAATCGCTATTCCGTTTACTACTCCAGCAGCCAAGCCGACTCCACCTAACGAAATGCCGTTGATTATGTCGCCGGCCAGTCCCACTCCCCCAATCGCTATTCCTCTAATGTAAGTGGCAGCTAATCCCACACCCCCGATGGTAATTCCAGCCAGATCATCACAAGCCAGCCCCACGGTTGCTAAAGAGATACCATTCATCCTCCCCCCGGCAATTCCGACCCCGCCGATGACGAGACCGTTTAATTCGTTCGCTGCCGGTCCAACCAATCCAAGTGCCAAACCGTTGATCTTCGCGTCCGGATTGTTTTTCGGTATCCAAAAGGTAAGATTAAGGCCATTTATTCTTTCCACGTTTTTATCTACCAGATTGAATCGCAGTCCATTTATTCTTTTAGAATTTCCGAAGCTTATACCATAATCTTTATAGGTCAAATCAAGAGAGCGAGCTAAGACATTGCTGCAATTTACGACCGTGAGAATCATCAGAAATATAAGATACTTGCGCATGGGACATTCCTCCGTAAAATGTTTTGCACTGAGCTCCAAGTTAAGTTAATGGTTTCCCCTAAAATAGAAAAGCAATATTTTTTTCGATAAACTAATACTATTCAAGTTTCAATTCCATGAATATCGCACCCTCCATCGGATTATAACGATAAGGTTCGATATCCTTGAAACCCAAGGAGTGGTAAAGGGAAATGGCTTCCTTCATAAACGGAACGGTATCCAATCGCATATATCTATAACCAATCCGGCGTGCTTCTTGGATGATCGCCCGAGCCAGCATCTTGCCGATTCCCTTGCCCCGGAATTCCGGACGCACATATAGCCGTTTAATTTCACACATACCCTCACCCATGTTCCTTAGAGCCACACAGCCGGCTATCTTTGACTCAGATATAAGCAAAAGCAGACGGCCTGAAGGTGGAGCGTAATCCCCAGGTAGTTCTGCCAGCTCTTTATCGAAATTCTGAAAGCATAGATCAAAGCCCAAAGATGTGGCATATTCCCGAAACAATTCGCGAACTTGATCTAAATCCTTCGCGGACGTGGCTTGAACAATCCGGATGATATCCTGATCCATAGCTATATCACCAGACATGACTAATCTCAACGAGGAATAACGTGCTGAATATTATCCTGATTCTACTGAATGACCATTTCCATCATATTCTACTACGAGAATCTAAACAATGAAGATTTAAAAATCTTTAAAAGCAGGATGTCATTTTTGAGTGATGACCTATTACCGGTATTCCATTACCTTGTCATCAGATGAAATCGGTATATAAATCCTTGCGAATTTAAAATACATTTTCTCAAAACAAGTCGTAGCCGGGGATCTTAAAAACTTTTTGATCATTCAGCAGTTTTGGTCGGGGTATAATCACCCAAATTCACGATCTCTTTCGTAAATACAAAGGACTTCAATTATTTATCAAGAGAAAGGAGATCAAATTGGGGAAATTGAACTCAAAACAGAGGTCATGGTTGGAGGAAAAATTCGGCGATCGAGTCTGCTTTAGTAGACTGGAACGAAAATTGTACGGACACGACATTGCTGCCATGCCCAGTCTGTTCACGCCTCTCATCGGGAACACGACACCAGATGCTGTGGTCCAACCTATTTCTGAAAACGAGATAGTGGAATTAATGCAATGGGCGAGAAAGAACAAAGTTCCCTTAACTCCGCGAGGAAAAGCCTCTTCTGGATATGGGGGAGTGATTCCGGTTAAACAAGGGATCGTGGTAGATTTTTACAGAATGAAAAAGGTATTGCATGTGGATAAGGAAGCAAATACTGTTACCGTCCAAGCGGGGGTAGTGTGGGAATCACTGGACAGAGAGCTGGCCAAACATAATCTGACTCTCCGGCTCTATCCCAGCAGTTATCCCTCTTCTACTGCCGGTGGATGGTTGGCACAAGGTGGTGCCGGTTTTGGCTCCTATGAAGCGGGATATTTTCGAGACACCGTGGCGAGTGCCCGGGTGGTTTTGCCGGATGGAACGGTAAAAGAGTTTAGTGGATCGGAACTTGACCTTATAGCTGATGCAGAGGGGATCACGGGGTTTATCACCCAGGTGACGCTTAAGGTTCAACCGCTGGAGGAGCTTTCCTTAATTTCCATAGGTTGTCCCAATCCTCATGATCTACAGCATTTGGTGGAGCTTATGATCGAAGCAAAACTCCCCATTTGGTCCTTAGTCTTCATCAACCCCACCATGGCTGAGATGAAAAACCGGGCTCCGCTTATGGAACACAACGGTCACCCCATAGAGGAGCGGGTTTTGCTTCCCGCCGCTTATATCATAACCCTGGCATTCCGCAAAATAGATCACCAGGTTTTGACATCCCGGCTTTCCGAAATCCTCCGCTCGTGCCAGGCGGAGATATTAAGTGACCGCATTTCGGAACATGAATGGAAGAATCGTTTCAAGCTGATGGTGGTCAAGCGTCTGGGTCCTTCGCTGGTACCGGCGGAGGTGGTAATCCCGTTATCCTCTTTTGGAGACGTGATGACGGAGATAGAACGAAAGGTGAATCAACCGGTCGTTAAAGAAGGAGTGGTCATACGGCAGGGTGTAAATGGACAACCGGAAGTGGTTATCCTGGGCTTTATCCCCAGCGATCAACGCAGGTTCAACTACAATTTCGTCTTCAGTTTGGTTTTGACGGTCATCAAGATAGCCGAAAGGAACGGCGGTCGACCTTATGCAACCGGGATATATTTCTCCAAGAAAGCGGATCAGATATTGGGTAAAGAACGGAGCAACAAGCTGAGAGCCTTTAAGAAAAAGATGGATCCCAAAGGAATCTTAAATCCGGGCAAAGTGATTCGGGGAGGAATCACCAGCACAGCCCTCAGCATAGCCAGCGCTTTGGAACCATTGATGAGACCTTTCGGAAACCACATCATCACCCTGGTAGGGGAGCGACCCACCAAGCCGGTACGTAACGTCCCGGCAGACGTGGCCTGGTATGCTTACGGTTGTTCCCAGTGCGGGTACTGCGTGGACGAATGCGATCAGTTCTATGGTCGGGGTTGGGAAAGCCAAAGCCCCCGGGGCAAGTGGTACTGGCTGAGAGAATACATGGAAGGGAGGGAGGAGTGGAACCAGTTCATGGTGGATACCATCCTGGTATGTACCACGTGCGAGCTGTGTAATTTACGCTGTTCCGCTGCTTTGCCCATTGAGCCTTCCTGGATGAAACTGCGGGGCAAGCTGATTGACGAAGAAAAGAGGATGACCTTCCCGCCTTTCGAGATGATGGCAGAGGCACTTCGCTCCCAAGGGGATATTTGGGCGGGTTATCGCAAAAATCGTTTTGACTGGTTCCCCCAGGATTTGCTGCAAAAACATGGCCCGGGCGGCAAGTCCAAAAACGTCTATTTTGCCGGATGTACCGTAAGCTACGTGGAGAACGACATCGGGATGGCGAGCGTGCGGCTGTTAAATGCTGCGGGGATCGATTTTACCTGTGTGGGGGTAAAGGAGAATTGCTGCGGAACGCCCATGCTGGTCGCCGGCAAGTGGGACCTGTTTGCGGAAATCATGAGGAAAAACATTGCAGCCGTAAAAGAAGCAGGCGCGGATACGGTCATCAGCTCATGTCCGGCCTGCGACATGATGTGGCGACATACTTATCCGGTTTGGGCGGAGAAATTGGGGATTGAATTTGGAATAACGGCAAAACATTACAGCGAAGTTATCGCAGAAAAGATCAAGGCGGGTGAGTTTAAATTTCCCGATAATCAACAGAAACCGGTCACCGTAACCTGGCACGACTCCTGTCATATCGGTAGGGTATCCGGAGTCTACGATCCACCGCGCGAAGTTATCAAAGCTATCCCCCATGTCAATTTTGTAGAGATGAGTCATAACAGGGCAGAAGCTCATTGTTGCGGGAGCGTTCTCACTCTGATCAAGGAGCCGCCGGTGGCAGCTGAAATCGGTAAAACGCGATTGGACGAGGCGGTGGAAGCCGGTGCGTCGAAGGTTTTAGCGCTTTGCCCTTGCTGTGAATTTCAGTTCCGGGTAACGATAAACAAGAAATCTCTGCCCTTGGAGATAATCGACCTGGCTCGCTTTGCCTCGGCTAATTTGGGCTACGATTTTCCCGATCCCAATCCGGAGGTTCAAAAACAATGGGCGGTATTCGAAGCCATGATAGCACTGATGACCCCCAAGGGTTTTGCCGAGTTGATGTCGACCATGTGGCCCGAGCTGATCGATGCCATGCCGTTTGGGATGGGGGGGATGATGAAGTTGATGGGGAAGATACCGGGAGTTCTGACATTAATGAAGCCGATGTTTCCCGTATTGTTCCCCCGGCTATTACCAGGAATGATGCCAAAGGTGATGCCGGTTATGTTAGAGCGGTTAGCAGATCGTATTCCCATGCCCGACTATATGGCGGAGCAGATGCCGGATTTAATGCCCAAAATGATGGACAATCTGATGCCACACATGATAGACGATCTGGTGCCTCTGGTCACCCAACCGATGATAAACTTCTTGAGGGGGAAAACGGAATGAATATGAATGCGGTGAACATCCGTTGATGCTAAATTGGCAGCAGTGATATAAAAAAAGCAACGGAAATGATCTTTCGAATTTATATTTTGTCCAAGTAATTCCTTATTTCCTTTTTAGTACATTTTCCACCAAGTCCTTTGCTCCGGAGGTTTTCATCCACCTTTTCTGGGAGAAACCGGTAAGGATTAATATCAGCGGTACGATGATGTAAATGGCACCGAATGCCAATGCCACTATGGCTTTGGTCTGGAGAGCCCAGGGCATGAACAGACACAAGCCGATGGGGATAAGTCCCAAGCCGACGGCTATCAAAACCAGACAAAAAAGGCGGAAGAACCAGAGCATGGTCAATTGGCGCACCGCATTAATCCCGTTCAAGTAACAGATCACTGCCTCGATCTTAAATAGCTCCAAAGCCGAGTCTAAGTATGATTTCACCAGCTTTTTGAGTAGCGAACTTATCATTTCCATCACGGTTGATCACTCCTTGAAAAGAAGATAAGGGTGCATTATTTTCTGGATCTGCCAAGAAGATATCCAAAAAGCAGAGCCACGGCAGCAGTCCCGCCGATATAAGGCCAGGGATTCTTGTGGACGCTTTTATCCACTTCAGAGAGCACGTCCTCTATCTTTTCTTTACTTACCTGATAGGAATCTGAGGCTTGGTGTTTGACCTTCCCCGCCACTCCTTCGACCAACGATTTGAAATCACCGAACTTGTTGGTGATAACCTGTTCCAATTCGCTTTTCTTGTCTTTAGCCACCGAGTTTAACAGCTCTAACGCTTCGGTAATACGTTTGTCCTCCATTACCTCCTCCTTTCAGAAATTTAAAGATTTGGTTTTTACAATATGCTTAGTCCCTGTTTATTATATCGTATGATCTCCAATAAATCTGAAGTTATAACTAAAACTACCACATTGATAACAGGTTGTCAATTAAAAAATTGCTTTCGGGGATAATAAATATTATTTTAAAACATGGAATGTTGTAATCAATTATAAATTTATCGGTACAACCGATAGTTTTTGCCGGAAACATCAACCCATACTTTCCATTCCCACGAAATCCAAGGAGGACGTCTTTGATCACACCACCTGTATTTCCTGAATTTAAGCCAATCGAATTGGAAGACCAGGACTTCATCCGGAACATTTTGTGGAAGTATCAACCACAGACTTCCGAGTTGACCTTTACCAATCTTTTTATCTGGCGTTCCCATTACGGGATTCAGTGGTCCATGTATGAGGATTGGCTTATTGTTCTAAGCTCCATCGATCATAACGGCGTCTTTGCTTTTCCCCCCATCGGACCTCCTTCCCGAACAGATATAATTCGCAGGCTTTTAAGCTGGCTGAAAGAAGAAAAGAATGACAAAGAACCGAGAATCGAGCGAGCGGACAAAATTCTGATCTCTGAAATCAGGGGAGAAACCCATCTTCTGATCGAATCTACAAGGGAGCATTTCGATTACGTTTACAAAAGCGAGGATTTGATTCAGCTGGCAGGAAGAAAATATCACTCCAAGCGAAACCACATCTATCAATTGGAGCGGGAATACGATTTTACCTATGCCCCCCTCACCCAAGATTTGGTGACTTCCTGTTTGGCGCTGGCAGAAAACTGGTGTGAGTGGCATCGGTGTGAGGAGGACATGAATCTATTGGATGAGTGGGAGGCAGTGCGAGAAGCATTAAATCATTTCGAGGATTTAAAGATCGAAGGCGGGGTGATACAGATAGAGAATAAGGTAGAAGCATTTGCACTGGGAGAGTTGTTGAATGAACAGACCGGGGTGGTGCATATCGAGAAAGCCAATCCGGAGATTCCCAAGCTCTATACCCTGATCAACCAAAAGTTCTGCGAGAAACTATGGCAAACCGTTCCCTATGTCAACCGGGAACAGGATTTGGGTGAGCCGGGACTGCGTAAAGCCAAGGAATCTTATTACCCCGACCACCTGGAAGAGAAATTCAGGATAAGGTTAGCTTAATAGTTTTAACTTTGAGCTTGATTTTTAAGATGATATATGCTATTAAAGGAGTCAACAGATCGAAGTAATATCGTAACAAGCTCATCTGATGTTAAGACCAAAAATGTCCGGGAAAATTAAACCGATATATAAAGAAATGAAAGTTGCAACATCCGTCAATGATGTTTGGAATGCTTTCACCACCTCTGAAGGTATCAAAACATTCTTTTCACCCGATGCCAAAATTGAACTAAAGCTGGGAGGAAGTTACGAAATATATTTTTATCCGCCGGAAAATGCGGGCAGCAGAGGTTCCGAGGGTTGTAAAGTTATCAGTTACATACCGGAAAGGATGCTTTCCTTCACCTGGAATGCCCCGCCAGAGTTTCCCAACGTACGAAAAGAGAGAACCTGGGTGGTACTGGAGTTCGAGGATTTGAAAAATAATTCGGTGCTGGTAAGATTGACTCACTTAGGCTGGAAAGAAGAGAAAGAGTGGAATGATGTATATAATTATTTTGATCGAGCTTGGGGTGTAGTGTTGTCCAGATTGAGGAAGAGATTCGAGGAAGGTCTTACTACATGGGAACAATAGATAAATAGAATTTTCGTTTTGCTTCGAGAATAGAATTTCCCGAAGCTTATAGAGGAAGAGTATCGGCATTTCTTACTGCCGATGCATCGAGAGAAGTACAACCGGTTACCAAATGAAAGGGGACGCAATGAAGGCATTTGTTGGGCATAGTTTCCAAGATAAAGATGCTCAACTTGTAGATAAAATAATCAAATTCTTGGGGTCTACAGGGTTAGAGTGTCAAACAGGTGAGTCAGCTCAAAACAGGTCCGTAGCTGAAAAAGTCAAGGAAAGAATAAGAACCAATGATATTTTTGTCGGAATTTTCACCTGTGATAAAGAAATAAATGTTAAGAAACATTGGTTTTCTCGTCGTTCAAAAGGAAAGAGAATTTTTACTACTTCGAAGTGGGTTATTCAAGAATCAGGTTTTGCTATAGGAAGTGGTAGGGAACTCATCTTCTTAGTAGAGGAAGAAATAAAAGATATATTTCCAGAACTTCAGGGGGATTTGGAGTTGATTTATTTCAAGAGACACAGGTTAGAGGGGCTTTTTCTGAAGTTAAATCAGATGGTCGAATCCATACGAAGCAAAGAGACCATAGCTAAGCCTGGAGAGGTTAGAGATCGCCCCGAAGAAATAGAAAAACCCGAATTCGAAACTCAAAGACAAGAAGTTGAGAAAGGCAAAGGTGATAAGGAGAAAGCACTTGAATTACTTTTGGAAGCACTGAATGAGGAAAATGCAGCTAAAATTCAACAAGTATATACTAAAGAACTTGAACCAGTGCTAAAAGAAGAAGAGAAGCTACTGTGGAAAGCTGCAGTATTGCGACTCGCTCATAAGTACGGTGATTCAGAAGCATTTCATAGGCTGACAAAGTTTTCTGAAGAAAATCCAGACAACCCTGATATAATCCATCAATTAGCTCTTCGCTACAAGGAAATGGGAGAATATACAAAAGCAAAAGACAAGTTCTTGGCTGAAAAAGATCTCTATAACATCAAGAAGGCGAACGAAAAGAAGAAGATAATAGACTGTTATGAAGAAGCGAGCTTATGTTTAGTAAGTGATGGCAAATATGAAGAAGCGACAGAGTTACTCACTAATCTTTTAGCGAATGACGATTACAAGGAAAATAAGGCAGAAATATTAGTAGCCTTAGCAAACATAGCGAAGGAAAAGAAAGACTATGACCGTTTTTTCATATACGCTGAAGGTTCACTTGAGATAAATCCATCCGACACATCGCTTCGATTTGACTTAGCTTATCGATATAGTGAAAAAGACAATAAATTGTTGAGTCTGTTGCACTATAAGAAATTGACCAACACCACAAAATCGCCGGCAGGACTAAACAATTTAGGTGTGGAATGCCAAACATTGAAACTTCCGGCAAAAAGTATTAGCAGTTTCGCCACAGCGGCTTCCTATAAGAATACACTTGCTATGTCAAATATCGCTGATAGATATCTAGATGAGGGATTTATTGAAGACGCCGAGGAGGAAATCAATAAAGCCAATGAGTTGGTTAAAGAAGGGATAGAAGTCCATGGCAATGTGGGACTCGCGCAAAACAGGCTTAACAAAATGTTGGACGACGAAGAGACTAAAGAAAAGGAAATATTGGCTGAAGCAGAAAAAGAAAGAAAATTCAGAGTTAGGTATTCAGAAGCTTTCTATTGTGGGACCTCTGTTGCTAAAGAAAAACTTGAAGATTCTTGGAAAACTCCGTGGGGCGATTTAAGAATAGTGTTTGACGACGTCACACACACTTTTCAAGTAGACGAGACGAAACAAATAAAGTCTGGGAATTTGTTAAGCTTGTCTATGCGCAAGAGTGATTCTAAAGAAGAAGATTATAAGATTAGATTGATTAAGATCGAGGGAAAGGTCGAAAACCTGAGCGGAAGATACAAAATTGAAATTGAAGAAAAACTCGAACATGGAATCTTTGGCCCAACAACAACGAAAATCTATGAAGCCGATGGCTATATGATTATAAACCAAGATTGTATTACAATAGAAGTAATGGAGAAAACCAAGGATGGTAAGCTTGATTTGCATGTTTGGAAAAAAGTTGGAAAAAAGTAGGGCAATGCGGATATCAAAACATATTCTAAAGGGTGAGTAGAAATGCCAAAAAAACTATTAGAACCGCAAACTATTTTATTCCCGCTGCCGGCGGTGATGGTGAGCTGTCAAAAAAGGGATGAAAAACCCAACATCATTACTCTTGCGTGGGTGGGCGTGGTATGTTCGGAACCACCCATGGTAGGAATATCCATAAGAAAAAGCAGGTATTCACATGGGATCGTCAAGGAGTCGAAAGAATTCGTGATTAATGTTCCCACACAAAAATTACTTAAAGCAACCGATTTTTGCGGGACAAAATCAGGAAAGAACGTCGATAAATTTTCGGAGACAAAACTTACTCCTGTCAAAGCTGAAAAAGTCAAGGCACCTTTGATCAAAGAATGCCCAGTGAATCTGGAATGTGTGGTTAAGCAGGTATTGGAATTGGGTTCGCACGATCTTTTCTTAGGTGAGATCGTGGCAACGCATATAGATTCGGATTTTCTGGACTCAAGCGGTAAGCTGGACGTAGGTAAGATGGAGCTTTTCTGCTATTGCCCCAAGGCTCACGAATATCGGGCAGTGGGGGAAGCGTTAGGAAAATACGGTATGGTTTAATTTGTAATTAGCGGCGGGATTAATTCCCGCCGCTATGAATGGTTAGTTGATATTACACATAGAGCAGGGCATTTAGCCCTGCGAATTCCGATACAGAAAGCTCACCTTTGAATAATTTTGAATATAAGATCATAAAAAAAGACAAGCACACCAATGCCCGCGTCGGAGTGATGGAGACCCCGCACGGAGAAGTGAATACCCCGGTCTTCATGCCGGTGGGAACACAGGCCTCGGTGAAGACCCTCTCCTCGGAAGATCTTAAAGATATCGGAGCGGAACTAATACTTGGTAATACCTATCACTTATATCTGCGACCCGGCCATCAACTCATAGAAAAAG
>JBDROD010000029.1:0-19780 GCA_043810415.1 Candidatus Zixiibacteriota bacterium
AGTTGACCGCGCTCTGATAAGTCCCATCCCCATTGTTCTTCAAGATGGAGACATTGTAGCTATACTCATTTGCCACGGCTAAGTCCAGATCGGTATCCCCATCCAGATCGGCACAAAAAACAGATGCAGGATTAGTTCCTGCCCCATAGTTGACCGCGCTCTGATAAGTCCCATCCCCGTTGTTCTTCAAGATGGAGACATTGTCACTAGTAGGAAAGCCCCCTCCAGCATTTGCCACAGCCAGGTCCAGATCGGCATCCCCATCCAGATCCGCACAGAAAACAGAATAAGGACGATCGCCTGCCCCATAGTTGACTGCGCTCTGAAAAATCCCATCCCCATTGTTCTTCAAGATGGAGACATTGTTGCTATAAACATTTGCCACAGCTAGGTCCAGAGCAGTATCTCCACTTAACTCCGCGCAGAAAACAGACCAAGGACCATCTCCTACTCTATAGTTGACCGCACTCTGAAAAGTCCCATCCCCGTTGTTCTTTAAGATAGAAACATTATGGCTAAGATAATTTGCCACAGCCAGGTCCAGGTCGGCATCCCCATCCAGAGCCGCACAGAAAACAGAAGAAGGATAATCCCCTGCCCCATAGTTGACCGCGCTCTGAAAAATCCCATCCCCGTTGTTCTTTAGGATGGAAACATTGTCGCTCCCAGCATTTGCCACAGCCAGGTCCAGATCGGCATCACCATCGAGATCCCCACAGAAAACAGACACAGGATAATCCCCTGCTCCATAGTTGACAGCGCTCTGAAAAGTCCCATTGCCGTTGTTCTTTAAGATGGAGACATTGTCACTCCCAGCATTTGCCACAGCCAGGTCCAGATCAGTATCTCCATCTAAGTCCGCAGAGAAAACGGAAACAGGATGATCTCCTGTCCTATAGTCTATTCTTGTGTCAAAAAGTGGTTCGAAGCCAAAAACGGCGTTACTACCCGGAAACCAAGGGTTTTGCGAGGCTACTGAAAGCAAGATCACTAAAATGAGGAGTTTCTCCACTTTTAGCGGGATCTTCGACTTAGTCATTTTTGGCTCTTTTCTAAGGTTTCACACCGGAGCATTTGTATAGCTTTGGAATTCAGAATCCTACAACAGTATAATCCAAATTCCTGAAAAGTCAAGTAAATCAGTTTAGTGTTTACTTCAAAACCAAACTTATTCCGCATAAAACGCAATCTGTATAAATAAAACTAATCTAAACACTAATTGACTCTCTTCTATGAGGCTCGAGCCAAAAACCAACATCCTGACTGTAACTGCCTCTCAAGAAATCATTAAAAGGGTAAAAGAGGAATTATCTAAAATTGACGTTCCTCCTCGTCAGGTGATGGTAGAAGCTTTGGTTACGGAGTTGACCAAAGATGCGCGAAAAAGCCTGGGAATAGATGCCAGTTGGCTGGGAATTAAGGACGGTCGGAATTTATCCGTGATTCTTCCCACCGGTAATTTGCTGGATAGTACCCTGGGGAGTAGCACCCTGGGAATAATATACAGCCGACCGGAATCAAAGTTCGAAGGGTGGTTGGGCATGTTTTCGACCACGTTGAAAGCTCTGGTGCAGAACGGCAAAGCTAATATTTGAGCCAACTCCCGCGTGGCGACGCTCGAAGGGCGGAAAGCCACAATTATAATTGGAAAAAAACAATATTACGTCATAATCACAGGAACAGTAGGATATGCTTATGGTCAACTGGAAAGAATCCCCGTCGGGGTATCTTTAGACATAGTCCCCTACATTTCAGACAAAGGTGAGATAACCGTTGAGATACATCCTGAAGTGAGTGATGTGGTTGGAACAGGCGCTACTGGGCTTCCGGTGGTGAACAAAAGAGCAGTAAGTACCAAGGTCCGGGTGAAGGATGGTGAAACTATCGTGATCGGGGGTTTGATTCAGAAGATAGAATCCAACGTACGGAGAAAAATTCCGCTTTTGGGCGATATTCCCATATTAGGACTTTTGTTTAGTAGAACAGATAAAAGAGTTGATGAACTCGAAACCGTTATTTTCATAACGCCGCACATTCTCACAGAGGAAGGTGTAACTGGCAAATAGAGTAACCAAGTGATCATTTTAACTGTTATCTGATGTACTTCAATCGTTTTTATCTGTTATTTGTAATACGTCATTCATCAACGATTTTATCAGTTTCAACGCCCCTTCTTTCCCCCTCTCCCCTACCTCCAGCTTAGGCCCCACACAGGAGGGACAGCCGCCGTCGCAGCCGCAGGCTTGAATCATCTCACCGCAGGCTTTCCATAATTCCGGGGATAAATGAAACAGCTTCTCTGAGAATCCCACCCCTCCCGGAAAGTTGTCATAAACGTATATGGTGGGAAGGTCGGAAAACGGCGATTTGACCTGGGGAAAGGTCCTTATATCCCGGGGATCGCACATGACCCACAAAGGCACCACATGACGCAACAGGTTGGCCAAAGCTTTCAAACTTCCCGCCAGATCGTCGGTGGAGAGACCCAGCCGGGACGATATCTCACCGGGATATTCGAACCAGAAAGCGGTGGTGTGCATCTGTTGTTCGGGAAGATTGATTTTCCCAAAACCTACGTTCTCATGGGTGTTGAATTTGATCTTCTTGTACATGGTGGCTAAGGTGGTTACCGAAACCTCACCATAAGCTTGATTTCCTCTGGCTTGCTCCATCTTTTGAGTAACCTCTAATACCTTTAGGTCCGTTTTGGTAATGGCATCGGTGTAATAATCCACCTCCACCTCTTTGGCATATGCCTTTTTCCCATCCCAGTCCAATTCCTCTATCTGGTATTGATCCG
This sequence comes from Candidatus Zixiibacteriota bacterium, assembly GCA_043810415.1. Taxonomy (GTDB): domain Bacteria; phylum Zixibacteria; class MSB-5A5; order MSB-5A5; family SM1-73; genus CAIVRH01. Next base: position 2,801 of record JBDROD010000029.1, read on the forward strand.
CCCCGTGCAGGTAAATCGCATCCTGGTAGAGAAAGACCGGCGCACTGAAATAATCCATCTCCCCGATGACCTTGTTTCTGTCGGTGGAGTCTAAAATCACGAAGTTCTCCGGAGTGGCGCTGCGCAGGCTCACCTGTTCAGCCGGATAAACCTCGGCGGTCCAGTGCCATTTCCCGTCTACATAATGAAGAATTCTTAGTTCCTCCAAGTGGTTCAATATCTTCTCGGTCGCATTCACCCCGAAATTCTCTCCGTCGGCGAAAGGAAGCTCAAAGGCAGCACATTTAATATGGCTGATGAGAATTATCAGATTGTTGGGATCTACGATGCCGGATTCGGGAGTTTGACTGAAAAAATAATCGGGATGATGGATGATGAACTGGTCCAGAGGGGAGCTGTTAGCCACCAGGATCGCCACGGATACGTCCGTTCTCCTTCCCGCCCTGCCCGCCTGTTGCCAGGTGGAGGCGATATTACCCGGGTATCCCGCCAAAATCGATACGTCCAACTGCCCGATGTCTATCCCTAACTCCAGTGCATTCGTGGAGACTACTCCCCGTATTTTTCCATCCCTCAGACCTTTTTCAATCTCCCTTCTTTGCAAAGGCAGATACCCGCCCCGGTATCCTCTCAAAGAGTCCGCCGGTCTCTTGGCTCTCCTCATCGCTTCGGTCAGATAGGTGAGGAGGATTTCCACCCTCAGCCTGGATCGGGCGAAGATAATGGTCTGAATATCATTCGACAGGAATCTCTCCGCCAGCCTCTGGGTCTCGTTTATGTACGATTTCCTTATCCCCAGTTCCTTGTTTATGACCGGGGGATTGTATAAGATAAAATGTTTTTCCCCCGATGGAGCGCCGTTATTGTCCACCAGCACCACCTCCTCTTCGATTATCTTTTGGGTCAGCTCGGATGGGTTGGCGATGGTGGCAGAACAGCAGATGAATTGCGGATTAGAGCCGTAGAAACGGCAGATCCTTTTAAGTCGCCGGACCACGTTGGCCAGATGGCTTCCGAACACCCCCCGGTAGTGATGTATCTCGTCGATCACCACAAACTGTAAATTCTCGAACAACTTTATCCAGCGGGTATGATGAGGCAGGATTCCTGAGTGCAACATGTCCGGATTGGTAACCACGATATGCCCGGCAGTACGGATGGCATGCCGGGCCGAGCGGGGAGTATCACCGTCAAAGGTATAGGTCTTTATGTCCACGTCCAGATCGGTCACCAGTTGGTGCAGTTCCGCCACCTGATCCTGGGATAACGCTTTGGTGGGAAAAAGATATAATGCCCTGCTTTCCGGTTTCTCCAGAATTTTGTTTACTACCGGAAGGTTATAGCATAATGTCTTGCCCGAAGCGGTGGGAGTGACTATGGCTACGTTTTTACCCGAAAGGATATTCGCAATTGCCGTGGCTTGATGGGAGTATAGTTTCTTGATCCCCCGCTTTTCCAATACCGATTTTACCCGCGGATTCACGCTAACCGGGAATTCGGAATAGATCGCTTCTCTTGGATGAATGACTTCCCAATGTGAGATGCAATTTTTAAGATATTCGTCCTGTCTAAAGTCGTCTAGTATTTGTAGTAAGTTCATAAAACAATCCCCTATAGGTTCTTTCGAGTAATTATCATTTCTGGGGATGATTTGTCAAGCAGAATTCCGCAATGTTTCCCAAACCGCGTAACCAAGCCTTTACATGTCCTTAAGCGAAGTTGAAGGATGGCTTGGCGGTCATACAAAATCATGGCGCTTTTCCGCTCCCGATACAACCGAGACAACATACTTGGAAAACTAAGGATTAAGGCAGGGGCGCTTACAACCAGCAGAATTACACTCAGAAAAAAGAAATGGGATAGCCTCGTAAGCTACCCCATTAATTTCTTGTTATTACGATGCCAATGAGATTATGTTATTTCACCTTAAGTATTACCACACCCCCGGACATCTTATCGACGATGCAGGATACCCCTTGTAAAGATAGTTTATTTCGGCAATTATATCCCCTATCTCAATCGTGCCGCTGCTGTTGCAATCTAACCTGGCTGAAGGTCCGCAAGTAGGAATAGAATACCCTTTGTAAAGAAAATTAATTTTGCAAATTAAATCGCCGATATCCTCAATCCCGTCACAATTACAATCTCCACATAGGATTAGTGGTCTTCCAGCAACCCAGGTGCGCGCGGAATCCACATATGCCTGCAGTTGGGAAAGTCCACCCGGAGCCGCTATCTCCACCAGGGTAAAAGAAGCACGGGTGTTCGGATCGCTACCAGCCAAAATCTTCCGGGCAGTCACAATCTGGCTCCGATCCACGATCGTATCCGGAGCTTGAATCTCTCCCAGAACGTTACCCTTAGCTAACTGGTAAAATTGTCCATCCTTCCACCCCCAGGGGGATTGGGGATAAAGATAAACGTCGTTGCGCAGGTTGTAGGTCCCCCAGGGTATTGCGCTCTCTCCCGGCTGATATCCCTGGATCAGAGCCATGCCGGTATGGTAATCGTTGTATTCGGGATGTGCCCCGGTGAAGTCCCACCCTCTCTGGTAGGCTATATTGTTGGTGGCATCGTAACCCGCCCGGTTCCTGCCGTTCTGTTTTCCCAGGGTATCCCAGGGAGCATCCATGTCCATCATCACCCCCATGTAGGTATCCTCATAACCGGTGAAAGTCGGTTGGGAGGGCCACCAGATGGGTGGATCGTGTATCTCTACAGTCACAAACTTGATCACACAGTGTTTCAAAGCATCCGGCGCAGTCGACTTGAAGAAAACGTTCTCGTGCAGAATATCAAACCACCACCACTTGGTGTCTACCGGTGGATTCAGATCATGGATGGAGACGTTCCAGCTATACTCCAGCCAAAAGTCGGTATACATGGAGTTCAAATATAGCTTTTCCCGGGCAAATGTATGCTGGTCTTTATCACCATAATATCTCCCTACCAGGGTATCGTTGCTCTCCGTGGTGGCTACAAACGGTCCGCCGTTGAAGAAAACCTCGTGCACCGTATCCGGGAAACTCCCCCGATCGTGTATCCACTCCTGACCGTTGGCGTTGAGATACATCTGCAATATCCCGTTATCCAGAGAATCGTAAGTTAAGGGGTCTCGAGGACATTCGTAGTAGTCATCCGCTACCACTGCCTCAACGGGTAGTTGAATTAACGGATGGCTTGGATCATTGGTGGCGATGTTAACGTTCCCACTTATGAATGAATTATTGCAGGTACCCGATCCCGAAAGCACCGCGGTGATGGTAACCGAGTCTCTGGGGGGGAGTGCAGAAGGTGGAACGTTCACTTGAATACATGAATTATCACTGCTAACAGAGTAAATCAAGTTCGCGTTTCCAATGCTGTAAATCCTGAATATTAAATTCAACGACCCGTTTGGAGTAACCTTAAGTGGAGGAGAATGCCATTGAGGAGGTGAAACAATACGATACGATGCACATGGATAAACGGGCGGATGATATACTTGAAGTCGAAGATACATAACCGGGTTTTCCATCCAGGCGCTGGGAGAATCCTGAATCGCCCCGCCCGCATCCTTATCGCAGATATATTGAATGTGCAAATCACCACCATACGTGTTCTGTGCCATTGAAGACCAATGTTCGCTTAAACAGTTTCCCGGTGCACAATCGGGGGTGTGGGTGTTGGTCAGGTTGTATTTTCCTCCCCAACTCGCCCCACCATTATTGCTGCCACAAATCATAATGTCACCATTGCCAAACCCGTTGGCTGAAACGTCGGAAGAATCAAACCGCGTGTAGATGCTGAACAAATACACCGTATCGCCTGTTGGATGGAAGAGCGGATTATCGGCAGAGATGCTCGGCTTGGCGATGAAGGCGTTGTGCGCCCCCGATATGGTGTAGGGTGCCTCCTGATTCTGCTGGGCGACGATGCTCGTTCCCGCTTTCTTGCTCCAGTGATACAGTTTTACTATGCCCAGGGTATAACCCTCGACGGCGTCGAATTTGGGTGCAGACCAAATTATGTGCAGACTGTCCTGATAATCATAGCAGGCCGAAAGATCAGAATAACCTCGCTCGCCGTTGGCTGTTCCGTAATGGGTGATGTTATATTCCGGGGCAGGCCAGGGAGACCCGGCTATCCAATCTTCACCGTTCACCATCGACTCGATGAAACTCACGTCACAGCCATAATCACAGCTGCCGGCCGGATCCGCAGGTTTCAAGAAAGCGATGGCTACTCTTTCGCTTACCGGGGATACCACCACCACCGGGGTGATGCTGCAGGAGGAATCAAAATGGCTGATGGGACTTAAGGAGCCGCCACCGTTTGCTCCCGCTACCACACTGTAGGTCCGGGTCGAGTCACCCTGAAAGCTCTGGCAGATCATGGTATCCAGTAAACCAGGCCCGTCCTTTATATAACAACGCTCATACGCTACCATCCACCGGCACTCCGCCCGCAGTGTTCCCCTCCGTCATCACCACGTGGATGTAATCCCTCCCCGTGGCAGTATCATACCCTACCTCCGCTCGGGACCACATCCCCGGTTGTCCCGAAGGAGAATTGGTGATGTAATCCGGAATGTCCCAGTGTCTGGTCCAGAAGCTGCCACACGGTTCGTCGTCTGCGGTTATGGCACAATACCAAGTCGGAGTGGGAGTTGCAGCAGGGGAGTGATATATCACGATAGGTGTTCCGTCAGACAGGTTGGTTTGGTTGCAGTATCCGGCGTTGCCTCTATCATGAACCGTAGAGGCGCCGATCCAGCCGCCAGCAACAGGCTCGCAGTTCCCTTTTACCATACGCGTGCCGGCACCGCCAGTATAGGCAATATTGGTATACATCCAGGAGCCGTGGCGATAACCACCACTGGTTACCGATATCATCCGCCCCATGGAGCCATTCTGCTGAAAATCATACCAGGTGGTCCCAATCTGAGAATGCTCAATCTCAATACCCCATTCGGGAGCAATATCAGTGCAGTTTCCACTGTATTTTATACCGTTAACCGGATATTTAGAAGGAGGTCTTGGGGGTATATTGTTCTCCGGTGCCGGAGCTAAAGTGGATATCGGCACCTTATCCGACTTACGCTTCACTTCTGCGGAATTACCCTTTACTGCTAAAAACACCCACCCGCTAACGAGAAAAATCAGACAAATCATTAGTTTTGTCTTCATTTTTCTCTCCTTTAAGTTAAAGGTTAAGAGCATCTTGGGCGGATTTCGACCCTCCGTCCTTTGACCTAAGGGCGTTGTACTCTCCGTCATTCCCTTTAACAGAAGCCAAAAAAGAAAAGCGCTACTTCAAACTTCCCCTGTATAATATAATAAATCGATTTAAGTAAAAGTCAAGAACAAAATTGGGGATAAATCAAATATTTTACTGCTCTCTTTGTGGAGATTACCGAAGAAACCCGCCTTCTTGAACTATTTAAAAGCTTCATAGCATGGAAAAAGAGATAAATATGAAAACGAGCCATTAATTTCTCTTAGAAATTAATCCTAAGCCTCACCCTCTGTTCCCGTAATCCTATCCGATAAAGACTCTTAGGACGATTCATTGAATACTAGAATTGAATAATTCTCATCTCGATAAGCAACTGTACAGTTTTCGTATAATAGTCCTAGACCGGGGTATGTTGCCTGCTCGCCTTCATAAATTACAATATGTCTTATGCCATAGTAGTTGAGTATCCTCTTTGTGATATTGAAATCATTTGAGTTTAGAATGGTATTGTAATGGTCCAGCATCTTCTCAGAAAGATCAGGATTAAGTGAATAATAGTTGCCAGATCGATGCGCCATCAGATTGAAACGAACGAGGTTTCCCATAATTAATATGCGGTATGTTTTTTCCGTAGCAAATAGGTATTCACCAAAGGCTGTATTGGATTCGATGAATTGTAAAGCTCCGGTAGCATATTTCCTCCAAATTTCGTACCTATACTCAGTTTCTGGGACATATTTGTGAGCCATATATAGGTTCCATCCGTTCGTAAATATAATCACCCACAGGATGAACGCCACATTCCACAGTCGATACTTTTTAGGGAGTCGTGTCACCAAATAATACCCAGCCACAATAATTACAATTACACTTAATAGCACTTGTACACGCCGTGAATAAGTGTAGTAGAAAATATAATGAATTATCGACAAAGCCATCAGCATCGAGATAAAAAACAGCTTGAGAAATCTTTTTTTTAAAAGCTCCTTTTTGCCAAAAGAACGAACCCCCCATATAACCAAAGCGATAAGAATTACATAAGTCATTCCAAACAAAACGGTTACCCATTGCTGTTGACGATCAAATCCTCCCAAAAGAATAAATCGGGCTGCAAAGTCAAGAAACCAATTGATTCCCGGAACTCCTTTGAATTGACCTATGCTTTGGTGTCCCAAGAGATGGTGTTTGGATAATAGGAGATATTGTGGTATCCATACCATAAGAGGGAATATTAGAGATGTCAAGATGAATTTCAAAAGGCTGACCGGGTTCCAGAACTTCTTCTCAGGTGTAAAATAGATTACCACCAGCAATACTATGGCTACGAGCAAAAAGGCAGGCCAGATGGTAACTGCCAATCCGGTTAAAAGACCCGCAGGATAAAAGCACCATCGTTTGCCCCGAAGTCCCAGGTAGACTAAGGTGACTGAATTTACCATAACCGTCAGTGCCAATAGGAAAGGGGAGGGGAAAAACATGCCACCCTGATTGGGCATATCGAAGACGGCACCAAGAAACAAAACTGACAGAAAACCGATCCGAGGGTTGAATAAGGAATTGGCCAGAAAGTAAACCGAAAGGAAAAGGACTACAAGCGTCAAAATATGAAATCGGCTAAGCATATACCAGCTGTTGTTTAACCCCGTTACCCGCATTATCGATCCCACTATTATATGATAAACCGGAGGATATATGCTGAGGAATGAGGTTATAGGATCATTAAAGAAATGACCGGCAGAACAGTATAAAACTTTCGCTGCATGGAAATCAACGTCGGGGTAATTTCGCCCAAGGCAAATCGGAATTCGTGTCAGAGTTGATGTGTAGAGTATCGCCAGACATAAAACTAGAATTGGGGTAACCAAAATCTCTTTAATTTTGGTTTTCGCCCAAGCATAGATTAGTGGGCTGATACATATGATAAAATACACAATAGAAAATGCTGTTTTCAACAAAGGATTGGATATATTAAGTGTGCGTTCAAAGTAAATACTGGAGACGGCATAAACAACCAATATTCCCAATCCCAAGAATGTGTGTCGCATATAATTTTCTCGCTTAAGAGAAATCAGCAATATATCATGCCTCTAAGCCCCACCCAAATTGGTGTGAGACTTTTGATTCATGAGTGAACTTATTTTTATTAATATAATAGAAATGAGATGAAATACAACAATAGATCTATCTATTCGTTGTGGGGGATTGGATAATTTTTCTCTGGCATTTCGCCATAGGTAGGTTGGTTTAACCAACGCAGGCTTTTGAACCCTGAAAGTCCAGCGGGATCACAATATCCCGCTAGAATTATAAAGAAATAATAATGTTTATTAGAAGTAGGCTTGTGCAGTGAATTCAATATTCCTTTAGCTTTTCCTCACCCAAAAGGATCCTGAGTGCACCCCGGGTGAGCGCTTCCATTTCATCCTCACCCGGAAAGACCAGCACCGGTGCTATGAATTTCACCTTTTGGATGATTGAATCGGTCAATCTCTTCGAATTTGCAATGCCTCCGGTAAGCACCACCGCATCCACCCTGCCGTCCAAAGTCGTAGCCATCGCCCCTATCTCCTTGGCTATCTGGTAGATCATTGCCTGGTAGACCAATTTTGCTTTCTCATCCCCTTCATCTATCCTTTTCTGCACCTCTTCCACGTTGTCCGTCCCCAGATGAGCCAAAAGCCCGCCCTTTTTGGTGAGCAAATCCGTCATCTCCTTTTGAGTGTACTTTCCGGAGTAGCATAATTTGGCCAGTCCGGTAACCGGCAAAGCTCCGGTCCTCTGGGGGGAAAAAGGACCCATGTCGTTGGCATTATTGACGTCGATCATCCGCCCCTTTAGATGGGAACTGACGCTTATGCCGGAGCCTAAATGAGCAATGATTAAATTCAGCTCCTCGTACCTTTTCCCCAGCTTTCTGGCAGCTTTTCTTGCCACCATTTTGGTATTCAGAGCATGTCCCAGGCTGATCCGCGGTATCTGCGGCAATCCGGATATTCTGGCTTCGGGAATGAATTCGTCCACCGAAACCGGGTCTACGATAAATGCCGGAACGTCGGTACCGCCGACCAATTCATGGGCGATCAATGCTCCCAGATTGGAAGGATGATCCGCCTGAACATTCCCCGATCTGATGTCGGAAAGCATCTTCTCGCTCACCGGATAAGTGCCACTCTCTAAAGCCTTAAAGGGACCTCCTCTCCCCACCACCGCAGAAAGCTCAGTCACTTTCATCCGGTTGGATTCCAAAAATTCTAAAACGAGCTTCAGGCGGTACTCCAATTGATCCAATGTCCCCTTGAACGAAGATAACTCCTCGGTGGAATGTCTGATCGTTTCCACTTTGAGAGGATTTTCGTTCAAATACAACGCCACCTTGGTGGAGGTGGCGCCGGGATTGATGCTCAGGATTTTGAATTGGTTAGTCATGCTTTGATTAGGTTGGATTAAACCTTAGTAGGGGCAATTCATGAATTGCCCCTACAGTTCAAGATAGGATCGACCAATTTCGTCATGATAAACGATTATCGAGAACTTGATTCTACATGATCTATGATACATCAATTCAATTACAGCTCCCCTCATCTTTGACTCTCTGCTTGAACTTCTTCACCTGATTTATTCTCTCCTCCGCTACAAGGGTTGCAGCTTGGTGAGGGGGAATGTTTTCCTTTTCGGATCTTTCCAGCACTCGGGATAATATCTCATATATCCCCCGGGCTTGTTTTAAAGCTCGTTCGTGCTGGTAACCTTCCAATTCGTTCACCACATTGATCAATCCCCCCGCTCCGATCACAAAATCCGGAGCGTAAAGGATCTTCTTCCGGTGGAGTATCTCGCCATGCCGGTCGTCCTCCAATTGGTTATTGGCTGCCCCTGCCACTATTTTCGCTTTCAGCCGGTCGATGGTCTGGTCGTTTATCACCCCGCCCAAGGCATTAGGGGAAAAAATGTCTGCTTTCACTTCATATATCTGGTCAGGTGAGACTTTCTCAGCTCCGAATTTCTTCTCTACTAAACTTACTTTGTTAGAATCCACGTCCGCCACCAGCAGTCTACATTTTCTTTCGGATAGCTCCCGGGCTAAGTGATATCCCACGTTTCCCAAACCTTGGATAGCGACCGAAAAACCTTCCAGAGATTTCTTTCCGAATACCTTCTCCACACAGGCCATAATACCGTGCACCAGGCCGATGGCGGTAACCGGACCCGGATCACCTCCTCCCCCCACTGCCCGGGAGAGCCCGGTCACATACTTAGTTTCGTAGCGGACGATCTCCATGTCCTCTACTGTGGTTCCCGCGTCTTCAGCGGTAATGTAACGACCGTTTAAACTTTCCACGAACCGCCCGAATGATCGAAGCACCAGCTCGTTTTTGTCCTCAAGCGGATCCCCGATGATCACTCCCTGGCCTCCGCCTAAATTGATTCCCGCCGCAGCTGATTTATAGGTCATGCTTTTGGAGAGCAAAAGCACGTCCCTTAACGCTTCATCTTCAGACTTGTAGGGATGCATCCTCACCCCCCCAATGGCTGGACCCAGCGTGGTATCATGGATGGCGATGATGGACCTCAAGCCGGCTACCTTATCCGACCAGAAAACCACCTGCTCATGCTCATCACTGGCTAATGATTTAAATATTTCCATACAACATTATGATTGATTAAAGATTATAGTTGATACCTTACCCTCTCTGGTGGATTTTAACAAAAGTTCTGTGTGAATGTAGTTGCTCAATTTATTGAGCATTGTCGCCAGTAGGCCTGATAAATCAGGCAACTACAATAGGGAACAAATTTACGTTACATACCACTAGTTCCCCCTCTCCATGAAATGGAGAGGGGGTCAGGCGGAGAGGTTTCTGATTTACCAGTTCGGTTTTCTCTTTTCTGAAAATGCAGACATACCTTCTTTATGCTCACCCGTGGCAAAGCAAAGTCCGAATGCTTCTTTCTCATAGGAACTGCCAGTGGAAAGATTCGCCTGAATTCCTTGATTTATTACTGTTTTTGCTAATTTTACAGCAGTGGGTCCTTTGGAGGCTATCTTATTTGCCAATTCCAAACAAACGGTCATAAGCTGATCTGCTGGCACCATCTGGTTGACCAAACCGATGGATAATGCCGTCGGGGCATCGATCATGTCACCGGTGAAGATCAACTCCTTCGCTTTGGCTACTCCCACCAGCCTAGAGAGTCTTTGAGTTCCTGCAAAGCCAGGGATGATGCCAAGATTTACTTCGGGCTGGCTCAGCTTGGCTTTGTCCGAAGCGATTCGGATGTCGCAGGCAAGCGCCAGCTCGCATCCCCCTCCCAAGGCGAAACCGTTGACCGCAGCGATCACCGGCTTTTCTTGAGTAGCTATGAAATGGAATACTCTCTGACCTAACTGGGAAAATTCCCTGGCCTTAAGCGGAAGCATATCCTTCATCTCCGCTATGTCCGCTCCTGCTACGAAGGCTTTCCCCTCACCGGTCAAGATGATCACCCGGATATTTTCGTTTTCGAAGCTGAGATTGTGCATGACTTTGCTAAGCTCATGAAGAGTTTCGGTATTTAGCGCATTCAAAGCGTCCGGACGGTTCATCTTGACGATCGCGACCTTTTCCTTGATCTCTACTGCGATATTCTTGAATTCCATCCCTCCCTCCTTCTGCATATTTCTTCTGCTCTTATTATGAATTTTGAATATATATCCACCTTACCTGAAAATGCGAAATTATTTCAATAGCTCCCTGGCAATGACCAGCCGCTGAATCTCCGAAGTCCCCTCGCCGATCTCGCAGAGCTTGATGTCCCGGAAATACCTCTCCACCGGGTAGCTGGACATATAACCGTAACCTCCGAAAATCTGTATGGCTTGATGGCAAACGTATCTTCCCACCTCGGATGCGTATAATTTGGCCATGGCCGATTCTTTGACGAAATACTCACCCTTATCTTTAAGCTCGGAGGCGTGATAGATCAGATGCCGGGCGGCTTCCAGCTGGGTGGCCATATCCGAAAGCTTCCATTGAATGGCTTGAAAGGAAGAGATCGGTTTTTCGAATTGTACTCTCTCCTTGGAATACTGCAAAGCTTTGTCGAACGCTCCCTGGGCGATACCCAAAGCCATGGAGCCGATGCTGATGCGACCCCCGTCCAGGGTGATCATGAACTGTTTGAATCCCTCCCCCTCCTTGCCCAAAAGATTCTCTTTGGGGATTCTCAAATCCTCGAAAATCAAAGTAGCGGTATCGGAGCCCCTCAAACCCATCTTGTTCTCTTTTTTCCCCACGGAGAAACCCTTCATCTCCTTTTCCAGGATGAAGGAGCTAATTCCTTTGTAACTTTTGGTCTTGTCCGTTACCGCGGTAACTATGAACGTTTCTCCCACACTGGCATTGGTGATAAAACATTTGCTCCCGTTGATCACGTAAGAATCACCATCCAAAACCGCCGTAGTTTTCGTTCCCGCTGCATCCGAGCCTGCGCCCGGTTCGGTCAAACCGAAGGAGCCCAATTTTCTGCCTGAAGCTAGATCGGGCATATACTTTCTTTTCTGTTCCTCCGTTCCAAAAAGATAGATGGGATAAAGTCCCAGCGAATTGTGCGCTGCCACTGTGATGCCGGTGGAGCCGCACACCCTGGAGACCTCCTCCACCGCAATGGAATAGCTCAAGGTGTCGTAACCCGAGCCTCCATATTCTTTGGGTGCTACCATTCCCAGAATCCCCATCTCCCCCAGTTTCTTCATGGTATCGAAAGGGAATTTTCCAACCTCGTCTAATTCCTTGGCTTTTGGCTCGATCTCTTTTTCTGCAAACTCGCGGATTCTCTTTCTAAATTCCTCGTGCTCCTTGGAGATTCTCATGTTTTTTTCCTGTGGTTAATTATAAATGTGTTTCTGTCTGATGGTATCTCTTTTTTATTTCCTCTCCCCTCTGGGGAGAGGATTAAGGTGAGGGGGAATTACCACAAATAAATTCTTTGCCCCACCTAATCCTTGAGTAGTTCTCGGGAGATGACGATTCTCTGCGCTTCCGACGTCCCCTCATAGATCTCCGTCACCCGCGCATCCCGGAAATATCTCTCCACCGCATATTCCTTCATGTAGCCGTATCCGCCGTGAATCTGCACCGCTTCATTCACCACCCGGTTAGCCATCTCCGAGGCAAAAAGCTTCGCCATGGAGGCTTCCTGGATGCATTTTTTATTTTTATCCTTGAGATGAGCTGCCCGGTATACCAAAAGCCGGGCTGCATCTATTTGCATGACCATGTCGGCTAATTTGAAAGCGATTGCCTGGAAATTGCAGATCGGCTGTCCGAACTGAACTCTCTCCTTGGAGTATTTCAAAGCCTCCTCGTATGCTGCTTGGGCTATACCTACGCACTGCGACCCGACTCCGATCCTGCCGGAGTTTAAAAGGGATAGCGCAATTTTGAATCCCTCATTCTCTTTCCCCAGCAAATTCTCTTTGGGAATTTTGCCGTCGGCAAAAGAAAGCTCTCTGGTGTCCGATCCTTTAAGCCCCATCTTCTTCTCTTTGACTCCGATGGAAAATCCTTCGGTTCCCTTGTCCACTAATAAACAGGAAACCCCCTTGGATTTAAGCTCCGGTTTGGTTAAAACGAAGACCATGAACAGATCCGCAATCCCACCATTGGTGACGAAGGTTTTGGTTCCGTTGACTAAGTAGTGATCGCCCTGAAGGATCGCCGTCGTTTTCAATCCGCCTGCATCCGTCCCTGCACCCGGCTCGGTTAAAGAGTATGCACCTATTTTCTCTCCTCGGGCTAATGCCGGAAGATACTTTTTCTTCTGTTCCGGAGTACCGAAATTCAGGATGGCATCGCATACCAGGGAGTTGTGGACGGAAAGGGAGATCATCAAAGCTGCGCACGCTTTGGCAAATTCCTCCATGGCGCAGATGTAGCTGACGAAATCCAGATTGGAACCGCCATATTCTTCCGGTAAAAGCATCCCCAAATATCCCAGTTCCCCCAGCTCTTTGTATATCTCCTTGGGGATCTCTTCCTTTTCGTCAAATTCCTGGGCTTTGGGCAAAAGGGTGTTCTTGGCAAAATCGGCTGCCGCCTCTTTCACCATCCTTTGTTCTTCAGTCAGCTCAAAATCCATATAGCTCTCCTTGTTTTTTTAATCTTCATATATCGCGTAGCGGAGTCTTTACGGCTCCGCAGAGAGATAAACACTCCAGAATACCATGCAAATTTGTAGGTCGAATATGGTCGAAGATCTATTCGACATCTTCCTATCAGGCCGCCGGTTTGAAAATCATGCACGTAACGGTTCGGTCATTTCCACCCATGCTGATCATCATGCCATAAGGCCGTTTGGGTGAAATCTTGACCTGACAATCACCCGCCTTGCCGGTGAGTTGGTGAAGAAGGTCCACTGCCTGTCTGGTTCCCGTCCCGCCGGTATAGTGGCCGAATCCGACCAGACCGCCGGTGGGATTGGTAGGCATCTCTCCGTCCATGGCGGTCTTTCCCTCCGCCACAAAAGCTGCCGCCTCGCCATAACCCGCCACCCCGGTTGCTTCTAAGTGGAGCAGCCCACCGATGGTGAAACAGTCATGCACCTCCAGCACGCCTATGTCTTTAGGACCTAACCAGCTCATCTCGTATGCTTTTTCCACTGATCTTCTGGTGGTGGAAAGCCTAGTCAAATCTTCCGGTTTTTTGGAAATGTCCGCTTGCGATTGCCCCCAGCCCACCACCTCCACCGCATCCTTCTTGGTAAGCCCGATCTTCTTCAGCCCTTCCTCCGAGGCAAAGATCAAAGCCGAGGCACCATCCGACACCTTGGAGCAATCGTAAATGTTTATGTGCTCGCAGAAAGCCTTGGGATTGGGTGGGGTCATACCGGCTGCGACCAGATCTTCAATGGAATTGTGATATTCCTGGGCTTTGGGATTTTTCCGGGCATTGGTGACCGCCCGGGCATACCAGTGAGCCATCCCTTTGCGTACGTTATCATAGCCGAACTTCTGGTAGCAGGCGCCTGCCCGATCCGAGAACTTTGCCGGGAAGAAATAGACATGTCCCTCTTTTCTTTCTCCGCGGAAATGACCCGCTCCGGCTAAGATATCCGCTCCATACACCGCCTTTACCGAATTCTGCACCTCCACCCCGATGGATATCACCACGTCGGAGACATCCGACAATATGGATTTTATTGAAGTGTATAGACCTAATCCTCCGGAACCACACGCCCCCTCCACGCGGGTACATGGTTTGTATTCCAAACTGGGATGAACCATGGGGATCATCGCCGCCAGATTCCCCTGTTTGTTGAAGCGCGCTGCCATGAAGTTGCTGATGATCCCCTCATCGATATTATTCGGGTCGTTGATCTGAGCGATCACTCCTTTTCCCGCTTCAGTTATGTACTCCTCTAATCCCGGCCGGGGCTTCTTGGGATTGAATTCCTTTCTGCCCGATCCGAAGGAGATGGTATTGTAGCCGGCAACGGCATATACCGGTTTTCTTAGTTTCTTCATTTTACCTCCTTAATTGACTCGTTTTCGTTTTTCGTTCATCGGTTTCGATGCTCGTATCGAAGCTCGTGTTTCGAGGTTTGATGTTCGTAAAACCGAAGTCCTAAGATACCGCAGCGTATTATCCAAGTTTCGATAGACGAACTTCGACTTACGATTCGAGTTTCGCCACCGATAACCGAGCTTCGACACCCGTTCAATCAAACATAATCGTTGATCGGCCCATACAGATGATAAAACCCGTTCAAAAGAACGTCATTCACGTCTTGGGCAGACTTCGCCACGCCGATTTTCACCAGAAATTCGCCGATCTGTTTTGAGTTTTTGAGATACGCTTTTGCCAGCTTTGCACCTAATGTATCCGAAGCATTCAAGTTCTTAAAGTATACGGAGAGCCTCTCTCCTTTTTTAGGGTCCATCAAGAGGTTCCGCCAGGGGATGGTTCCGGCCGGGTAAGCTCCCAGCTTCTTGTCTATCTCCCCGCTCCAGCCGCTGGGATCGAACGTCTTATATTCTCCCTTATCTATGTCATAAATACCCACCGGTCGATTCCTATCGTATTTCAAAAATCCGTCTTTCTGTCTTCCATCCGCATATTGCCCGCCCAACACCTTCTTCTGGGTCATTTTGGCCAAAAGATCGTCTTTTAAATCCTCGCCCTTGATGAAACCGGCTACCGTCTCGGATATACATTGGTAGACGTCCACCCCCACGTAGTCGATCAGCTGGAATATCCCCATGGGACGCACCAGAAGATCCTGGCTTACCTTGTTCATCACGTAAAGCGCACCCGGAAGGGTGAACTCTTCCGCCAGCTTCTTGGCTTCGCGGATGGCATACAGTCCGTCCCGCAGGAAATGCCCGTTGCCGATGAAACCGGCAATGTCGTTGGCTGGAACGGTCTTCTTGCGTAGTCTTTTGGCCAGCTCCAAAGCCATCTCCTTAAGCTCCGGTTTGGTCGACTCGGGTGAGATCAGCTCCACTAATCTTTGCACCGCCGGAGGATTGTAGAAATGAAATCCGATTATCCTCCCCCCCAAATTCGCCTCCTTATTCAGCACACTTATAGGGATGGATGAGGTGTTGGTAAAATAGTAGGTATCCGGGCTTACCAGCGCTTCCATCTTTTTTAGCAGGGATACTTTCAGGTCCTTGTCCTCCAGGACCGCCTCAAAGATGATCTTGGAATCCTTAACCTCTGCTAAGTCCGTCCCCAGTCTCACCACCGACATGGCATCGTTGACAAAAGCGTCGATCATGTCGTAGTTCTCGATAAGATCCGCCCGGTCCCGGTATAGCTCTCTCAGCATGACCGTGACTTTCTCGCCGGCTTTGACCAGTTGACTCTTTAGGTAACTTTGAAGCTCGTCTAAAGCCGACTCGTTTATGTCGATCAGATGCAGGCGAAAAACTTTGTCCTTGGTTCCCGACTTGATCTTCTGGGTCGCCATCTCCTGAGCCAAAAGCAGCGCAATCCCGCTTCCCATTTTTCCTGCAGCACCGATTATGGAAACGTTGTGCAGTCTTTCATCGAACGTCATATCTCACCTCCGAAGTTCTTGCTTGGTTTCACACAGTTTGTAGACCAATTGCTTTTTCGCCACTATGAGCTTGTGAAAAATATAACAAATGGAAATTAAATACGCAAGGAAAAATGAAAAATCTTATGCCACCTCCGGAATAAAACCGCATTCACATTTGCCGGAAAACGAAGCTGAAGGAAATTCATCCGCCGGATCTGTGTATACTAAAATCTACCGAGTTCTTCGGAAGGATTTTCCAATGCGATACTAATGTTGTATAACATCTCATCATTTCAGAAAAATTATATGAATTCCCCTCTGCGCACTCCCCGCTAGAAAACTGGAGAACTAACAGGTTCAAATTTTGGAGCAATCTGGGGAAATGCAAACAGAAAATAATCCCGAGGGTCAGAGTGTCCTGCTTCCAAAATCAATGGCCTCAACGCCATACCAGGAAAACAAAATTTGCCTTGACTATACGAAATCTTACCCTATATTATATCTTAGATTTCGGGGTAGTTTTAGATTTTCCAAAATAAAAATTCGAAGATAAATTGTTGTCTCAAAGAAAGCTGTCTATCGCTTTCGGTGGAAGGAGAAAAAGATGAAGACGAGAGTTCTGATCTTGATTGGAATGATTCTAACGAGCGTGATTTTGTTTTCAGAATTGAGTTTAGCCAGCCAGGACCCCAACGATCCCTACGGTCCGGATTCGGTTCTCTTCCGGTCCAAACAGCTGTT
>JBDROD010000030.1:0-3466 GCA_043810415.1 Candidatus Zixiibacteriota bacterium
AAGACGCCATTGTTCTGATACTGATTTTTGTAATCCTCGTCACCGGCTTTTTCGTCGAAGGACTTCGAATAGCAGTCACCAGATCGGGTTTTGAGAGATATTCATTCGTCGGCTGGGAGGTAAGCAAACTGTTCTCCTCATCCATCACAGCCGAAACGTCATTACGAACAGCTCATGCCACTATCTGGTGGGTTCACATACTTCTGGCTTTCAGCTTTATCGGATATGTTGCCTATTCCCGACTCATTCATTTGGTCACTTCTCCTTTGAACCAGTTCTTCCGTTCTTTTGCTCCCCCGGGAGAGATCAAACCCATTCTGGATATCGAGAACCAGGAAACCTTTGGCGTGACAAAGCTGCAGGATTTCACCTGGAAACAGCTTCTGGACACGGATGCCTGCACCCGCTGCGGCAGGTGCCAGGATAATTGCCCGGCTTATCTTTCGGGTAAACCCCTATCTCCCAAGAAAGTCATACAAGACCTGAAAAACCATTTATACCAATCAGGTAAGGAACTAAAATCGCCGGCTAAAGCTCAGGAAGAACCGGTTCCCATTGGTGGGAACGTGGTTACCGAAGACGAGCTTTGGGCTTGTACCACCTGTGCCGCCTGTCAGGAAGTCTGTCCCGTTTTCATTCAGGTGATCGACAAGGTGGTGGATTTGAGAAGGTATCTGGTTTTAATGGAGAGCAAGTTCTCTCCGGAGGTCAAGTTGTTTTTCAAGAATATGGAGACGAATTACAATCCCTGGACCATCGGCTTCGCCACCCGGGCGGATTGGGCAAAGGATTTGAATCTGAAAAGCGTAGCCGAGAATAAAGACGTAGAGTATCTCCTTTGGGTAGGCTGCGCCGGCTCTTTTGACGAGCGGAACAAAAAAGTAAGCCGCAGTTTGGTAGCCCTTTTGCAGAAGGCGGGTGTGAATTTCGGGATTTTGGGCTCGGAGGAGATGTGCTGCGGAGAAACCGCCCGCAGAATGGGAAACGAATACTTAGCTCAGATCCTGATGCAGCAGAACGTTGAGCTTTTCAATAATTACGGGATAAAAAAGATCGTCACCCTCTGCCCCCACTGTTTCAACACCTTCAAAAACGAGTACCATCAGTTCGGCGGTAATTACCAGGTATATCATCACACCGAATTTCTCTGGAGTCTGTACCGGCAGGGGAGATTGAAATGGAAAACGGGAATCGAGATGACGGCAGCGTATCACGATTCCTGTTATTTAGGTCGGCATAACAACATATATGACGCACCCCGGAACCTTTTAGGCTCCATCCCGGATACCATAATGGTGGAGATGGAAAGAAATCGGGAAAGAAGTTTCTGCTGCGGCGCCGGGGGAGGGAGGATGTGGATGGAGGAGACCCTGGGGAAAAGGATAAATCACCTGCGCATAGATCAAATAGCGGCAGCCGACGCTTCGGTGATAACGACGGCCTGCCCGTACTGCTTAACCATGCTGGAGGACGGATTAAAAGAGAAGGGAATGGAAACTTTGATGACGGTCTTTGATTTATCCGAGATATTGGATAAGGCTACCTGATTCCGGACAAGACATGTACTCCTGACATGAGAGGTTATTAGAACCTGCTTGCCATGATTATATGAAACATAAAGTCCAATAATTCAAGATAAAGGTTGGTATTATTTAGAACGAACTTAATTGATCAAATGAGAGGAAATTTATGGGAGAACCAAACAAAATAACCAAGGAGATGACTTTCGGAGAGGTTTTGAACAAGTATCCCGAAACGGTAAAGACTTTCTTCATGTATGGAATGCACTGTTTCGGCTGTCATCTCTCGGTGGAGGAGACCATCGAGCAGGGGGCGCTGGCTCACGGGGTTCCGATAGATCAGTTAATTGACGATCTGAACAAAACTTTGGCCGAAGCCGGTGAAACTAAGGATGCCACACCCACGGAAGAGAAGCCGAAAACTTAACCTGTTCCCCGTTTGTTTTGAAACTAAAGATAGATCAGGCCATCTATTCTTCAGAGTAAACCTATGAGCGTGCTTGAAATCCAGCCGGATAAGCTGAAAAGCGACATACTGAAACTGAAGGAAGAGCGGAAAGCCGTCATCCTGGCGCATAATTATCAGCTGGGCGAGGTTCAGGACATTGCCGATTTCGTAGGTGATTCCCTCGATTTAAGCCGGAAGGCTGCCGCCACCGATGCGGAAGTAATCGTCTTCTGCGGCGTTCATTTCATGGCAGAAACGGCAAAAATCCTGTCACCCGATAAAACCGTCCTGATGCCGGATGTGAACGCCGGCTGTGCCATGGCGAACATGATCACCTTAAGACAGCTGAATGAGATGAAAAAGAAACACCCGGATGCGGTGGTGGTCAGCTACGTGAATACCAAGGCGGAGATAAAAGCCGAATCCGATTACTGCTGCACCTCCGCCAATGCGGTGAAGGTGGTTCAATCGATTCCTAAGGATAAAGAGATTTTGTTCATTCCCGACAAGTATCTGGGGGATTACGTCTCCAGGCAAACCAATCGCCAGATGATCTTATGGGAGGGATTTTGCCCCACTCACAGGCGGATCTTAGCTGAAGACATTCTGAAAAAGAAAGCCCAATATCCCAAGGCGGAAGTATTAGTCCATCCCGAGTGCACCCCGGACGTGATCGCCATGGCGGATAAGGTCTTCTCCACCACCGGCATCTGCCGCTATGCCCAAGAATCCGGCTCCGAGGAATTCATCATCGGCACGGAGATCGGTATACTCCACCGTTTGAAGAAAGAGAATCCGGAGAAGCATTTCTACCCGGCAAGCGAATTGGCAGAATGCTCCAATATGAAATTGATTAATCTGGAAAAGATTCTCTGGTCTTTAGAGGACATGATTTACCCCGTCGAGGTCCCGCCCGATATTGCCCAAAGAGCAAAAAGAGCGATTGACCGGATGCTGGAGATAGTCTGAGTTGATTCCCCGATTAATGGTAACATAAGTTTAAGTTCAGAACTCGTCACGATCTATTGCCACGACCTTCAGGTCGTGGAAAAATGAAATACTCATACATTTTTTGGGCTTTAGCCCATAGTTCCTATAAATCGTGCTCCGGTGATAACGAATAAGTTTATGTTACTGAACAATAGTCACTCCCGTTATAACCGGATATCGATTTTCTTTTAGATGGCAGAAGATAGTTATGCCTGAATTGCCTGAAGTTGAAACCATCGCAAAAGGACTTCGACAGACGATTGTAGGGAAGAAGGTAAAAGAAGTTCAAGCTATTTTCCCCAACATAGTAAAACAAAATATTAACATCTTCAAAAAGGCGGTTGCCCAAAAGAAGATCCAAGGGGTTAGAAGGAAAGGAAAGTAATGATTTGATTTTTGTCGGGGAAGGCTTTTATCGAAATTTGATTCCCGATCTTCGATTCTTCTAATTGGGACATCAACTCAGACTATCTTAATCATTCTATCTATCGCCATTCTTGCTCTTTGG
>JBDROD010000031.1:0-2702 GCA_043810415.1 Candidatus Zixiibacteriota bacterium
ATGTTAGCCACGGAGATCCCCTTTGCCATGGGACAGGGCTTGCCCGGGCTTTTGCGTCTCTCCTGGATTACTTTTGTGGCGGATGAACAATCGCACGAGACCGAGTTTAAACAGATGTCATTCCGGGCACACGAGGTATCGCATCAATGGTGGGGTCACATCGTGGGATGGGAAAGCTATCATGACCAGTGGCTCTCCGAGGGATTTGCCGAGTTTTCCGGGGTATGGTTCGCTCATTTGTCCATTAAAGACAAAGACGTTTTTTATGACAAGCTCAAGGAATGGTGTAATGACATTTTAGGAAAAGGGGCGAAGTGGCAGGAGGGTTCCAAAGTCGGACCGGTCTGGCTGGGGAATCGTCTGAATTCCTCCAAATCGAAAGATTACGAGGATTTAATTTATGAGAAGGGAGCGTACGTTCTTTACATGCTACGCAACTTAATGATGGATTATGACAACAAAAGCGATGAGCGTTTTTTTAAGATGATGGCGGATTTTGTGGAGACTTACCGGGGGAAGAACGCTTCCACTGACGATTTCCAGGCGATAGTGGAAAAACACATGGGGGAGAAGATGGATTGGTTCTTCAACCAATGGGTCTACGGCATGGAGATCCCCAGGTATAATTTCTCCTATACCACCGAGGAGACCCCTGAAGGCAAATATGTGGTCAAGTGCGAGATCACCCAGGAAAACGTATCCAAGGATTTCAAGATGTGGGTGCCGGTGCTTTTGGATTTCGGTGGGGATCAGTATGCGGTACTACGCCTGCTGGTGGACAAGCCACATAACCAATACGAGTTGCCCAAAGCCCCGCTTATGCCCAAGAAGGTAACCTTGAATCCGGCGCATGCGGTGCTTTGCGAGGTGAAGAACAAATAAGAGTAAACAATCATTGCAAAATACAGATTGCAAATTGAAAAATGCAAAATTAAGAAAGATCACGAATGAATTCTGGGTATAACAGGTTTGTTAGGTTTTCATTTTGCACTTTGCATTTTGAATTCTGTAATCTGCATTAAATGGTTAAAACAAATGTTAAACCTGACTAACAAAAGAGGTATGCATGGAACTATTCGATGCGATTCACTCCCGGCGAACCATTAGAACCTTCACCGGGAAAATAATTCCTAAAGAGGATCTGGAAAAGATAGTTGATGCTGGAAGAGTTGCTCCCTCTGCCGTAAAT
This sequence comes from Candidatus Zixiibacteriota bacterium, assembly GCA_043810415.1. Lineage (GTDB taxonomy): Bacteria > Zixibacteria > MSB-5A5 > MSB-5A5 > SM1-73 > CAIVRH01. The sequence goes on from JBDROD010000031.1 coordinate 1,190, forward strand.
AGACAAATGTGGGATTTTGTGGTTGTCACAGAAAGAGAAATTTTGGACGATATATTACATCATTTCAAAACAGGCCGTAAGTATGGCACGTATGAAGACGGCAAATTTGACGGATGTTCTGCCATTATTGCAGTTATTTTAGATGAAACGAATGAGTATTGGATAGAGGATGGTTCGTCTGCGACAGTAAATATGTTGTTGGCAGCGAGGGGATTAGGATGGGGAAGCTGTTGGATTGAGGGTGGTGTGCGTCCGCACGAGGATCATTTCAAGGAAATATTGGGTGTTCCGAAAGGAAAAAGAATGCTTTTGATGATCGCGTTGGGTGAACCGGTAAAATGGTCGCCTCCCCCACCGAAAAAATCTTTGGTGGAAATTCTGCACTGGGAGAAATTCTGAAGACTGAACTAATTAAAGGATAAAACGACTTGAAATTAGGTTAGATGAATTCCATCAATCCAGAATTCAAATTTGAATGGATACAAAGTTTCACGTGAAATAAACGTAATATCCATGTCGATATGTTAACCTACGAAGAAAAATTTGATGTTATCGTTGTCGGTGCCGGTCATGCCGGGTGTGAAGCCGCTTTAGCCGCGGCTCGAATGGGACATAAAACCATCCTCTTCACCATGAACAAGGAGACCATTGCTCAGATGTCCTGCAATCCGGCTGTGGGTGGATCTGCCAAAGGACAGCTGGTAAAAGAGATCGATGCTCTGGGCGGAGAGATCGGTTTTATTGCAGACAAGACAGCGATTCAGATGAAGACCCTTAACAAAAAGAAGGGTCCGGCTGTTTGGTCCTCCCGGACTCAAAACGATAGAGCTGGTTATCGTCTGGCTATGCGCGAATCTCTGGAGAATCAGAATAATCTGTTCATAAAGCAGGATACCATCATCGAGGTTATGGTAAATGATGGCAAGGCAATTGGAGTAGTCACTGCTACCGGAATTGCTTATCACGGCAAAGCAGTCATCCTGACCTGTGGTACATTTCTTAACGGATTGATTCATATAGGATTAGAACATTTTCCGGCTGGACGCGCCGGAGAATTCCCGGCATTAGGACTGACTGAGAATCTTGTAAGTATGGGATTCCATGCCGGACGTTTGAAGACCGGTACCCCTCCGCGATTGGACGGAAGGACCATAGATTTTTCCAAAACCAGGCCACAACCTGGAGATGATCACCCTAAACCATTTTCTTCCCGAACAGACGGAATTATCCAAAATAAACGTCTATGCTATTTGACCTATACCAATCCGGATACACATGAGTTCATTTACAACAATCTGGACCGATCTCCCCTTTACAGCGGCATAATAAAAGGTGTCGGACCCCGTTATTGCCCATCGATAGAAGATAAAGTAGTCAAATTCAGAGAGAAACCGCGGCATCAGCTTTTCCTGGAGCCGGAAGGGATCGGAACCAATGAGTTTTACGTCAACGGATTTGCTACCAGTCTGCCGGAGGACGTTCAGCTCAAAGCCCTCCGCACAGTTCCCGGATT
>JBDROD010000032.1:0-2582 GCA_043810415.1 Candidatus Zixiibacteriota bacterium
TTTCCCGGACGATCCTCATCCCCTTGCCGCCTCCTCCTCCCACTGCTTTTATCAGGATGGGGAAACCGACCTTCTCCGCTATATCTGTCCCCTGATCCTCCGAACCTATCTCCACCTCGGTTCCCGGCACGATGGGAACCCCAGCTGTCCGCATGGTCTTTCGCGCCATCACCTTGTCACCCAGAAGCTTTACCGCGCCGGATGGTGGACCGATGAATACCATTCCTTCGGATTCAAGCCGCTTGACGAACTCGTAATTTTCGGCAAAGAAACCGTATCCCGGATGAACCGCCTCGGCTCCGGATTCTTTGATCACCTCGATTATCTTTTCCAAATTAAGATAGCTCTGGTTGGCGGGAGAGGGTCCCACCGGATAAGCCTCATCTGCCAGGCGAACGTGCAGGGCTTTCCGGTCGGTCTCCGAATAGATGGCTACGGATTTGATTCCCATCTCCCGGCAGGCCCGGATGATGCGGACGGCTATTTCACCGCGATTGGCTATGAGTATTTTTTTGAACATGATTTATTAGCTATACCTGAAATATAATCAGTAACCCTCACCCGACCCACTCCCCAGAGGGGAGAGGGATAAAAATCGCCATTACAATGGTATGTTGCCGTGCTTTTTCGGCGGCAGGGTTTCCCGTTTGTTTTCCAGCATGGATAAGGCGCGTATCAAACGGGGCCGGGTGGTTTTGGGTTCTATCACGTCGTCAATATAACCCTTCTCCGCCGCTATATACGGGTTGGCAAACTTCTCTATGAACTCCTCCACTTTCTTATCCGTGGCTTTCCCCGGATCGTCCGATTCAGCTATCTCTTTCTTGAAAATTATCTCCACCGCACCCTTGGGCCCCATCACCGCTATCTCTGCAGTGGGCCAGGCATAGTTAATGTCACCCCGGACGTGCTTGCTGGACATAACGTCGTAGGCACCGCCGTAGGCTTTGCGGGTGATCACCGTCAATTTCGGGACGGTGGCTTCGCAATATGCATACAGGAGCTTTGCCCCATGTTTGATGATCCCGCCGAATTCCTGAGCAGTTCCGGGTAAAAATCCGGGTACGTCCTCGAAGGTAATCAGAGGGATGTTAAAAGCGTCACAGAAGCGGATGAATCGTGCTCCTTTTAAGCTGGAGGCGATATCCAGCACTCCCGCCAATACCGCCGGTTGATTTCCCACGATCCCTATGGATTTTCCTCCCAGGTGGGCAAAGCCGACCACGATGTTGGGAGCATAGTGTTCGTGCACCTCCAGAAACTCACCCTGGTCTACCACCCGGGTGATCACGTCTTTGATGTCATAGGGTTTGTTCGGATTTTCCGGTACGATGGAATTCAGCTCCTCGTCCATCCGGTCGATGGGGTCGCTTGTCTCCACATCCGGCGGATCCTCCATGTTGTTTTGAGGGATATAACCGAAAAGCTTCCTTACCAAGGAGAGGGTTTCCACTTCATTTTCGGAGATAAAATGCGACACTCCCGATTTGGTGCTGTGCACCTCCGGTCCGCCCAACTCCTCTAAGGTAACATCCTCGTGGGTCACCGTCTTCACCACGTTGGGACCGGTGACGAACATATAAGACGTGTGCTTGACCATGAAGATGAAATCGGTGATGGCGGGGGAGTATACCGCGCCACCGGCGCAGGGACCCAAGATGACCGAGATCTGGGGGATGACCCCGGAGACCAGGGTATTGCGCAGGAAAATATCTGCATAACCGCCCAGGCTTTCCACCCCCTCCTGAATGCGGGCGCCGCCGGAGTCGTTCAAGCCGATCACCGGCGCTCCCACCTTCAAAGCCATATCCATGATCTTGCAGATCTTCTCCGCATGGGTTTCGGATAGTGACCCGCCGAAGACGGTGAAATCCTGCGAGAAGACGAAGACCAATCTTCCGTTGATGGTGCCACAGCCGGTTACCACACCGTCGCCCAAATATCTCTCCTTCTCCAGACCGAAATCCCGGCAGCGGTGTTGGACGAACATGTCGTATTCCTCGAAACTCCCCTCGTCCAACAGGAGGTCGAGACGTTCTCTGGCAGTCAGTTTCCCTTTTTTGTGCTGGGCATCGATCCGCTTCTGTCCCCCGCCCAGTTTCGCCAGTTCCCTTAGTTTTCTTAAATGATTGAGTTTTTCTTCTAAAGACATAATGTCCTCACCTGCCAAAATGATTTGCATGTGATTCAGTGAAGGAGACTATTGAAGTATACTGTTTTTCGATTGTTTGAAAATGTAGTTGCCTGATTCATCAGGCAAAATCGCCCAATAAATTGGGCAACTACAGTTTGACATGCTGAAGCTTGATACTCCAAAACTATTTCCCCTCCAGTTTTTATGAATATATATCCTTTATCTTAATCTCCTCGGCTTCTTTTTCCAACTTGCCGAGTTTCACTTTTAAATCGTGGTCAAAAGCCAGATTCCAGCCGTCGTTCAAACACATCTCCAGAAATTCCCTTTTCTGCTGCATGGTTTCGCGGGGGAAAAGATCGACCGATGCTACATAGGGAATTTTCAGATGATGGGTGGTTGGAATTATATCCCCCGCCCAGATGATTTTATGATCGCCATCCCCGAT
>JBDROD010000033.1:0-8927 GCA_043810415.1 Candidatus Zixiibacteriota bacterium
GTGCTGAGTGGGCTTGGTCTTCACCTCACCGGCCGAATCGATGTAAGGAACCAGGGTCAGATGGATGAACAGAGTCCTCTGGGGACCGCATTCCAAACCCATTTGCCGGATCGATTCCAAAAAGGGAAGGCTTTCGATGTCCCCCACCGTCCCGCCGATCTCGGTGATCACCACGTCCACCTCACCGTTCCTTTCCCCCACCTTCTTTATCCGGTCTTTGATCTCGTTGGTGATGTGGGGAATCACCTGGACGGTGGATCCCAGATAACCCCCTTTTCTCTCCCGGCTGATCACCGCATCATAGATCTGACCGGAGGTCAGATTGTTGTCCCGGGTTAGATTCTCGTCGATGAATCTCTCGTAGTGCCCCAGGTCCAAATCGGTCTCCGCCCCGTCATCCAAAACAAACACCTCCCCGTGCTGGAAAGGGTTCATGGTCCCCGGATCGACGTTGATATAGGGATCGAATTTCTGAATGTTGACTTTCAAACCTCTTTTTTTCAGCAACAAACCGATGGAGGAAGAGGCAATCCCCTTACCCAAAGAGGAAACCACTCCGCCTGTGACAAATATATATTTTACTCTCTTGCTTTGTTCTTTCACCTCACCACCCCTCCTTTCGGTGATTTTATCTTTTTCAGATCATCCGGCCCGTCGATGGTTTTTATCTTGTGTCTGGTCAGATAGACTTTAATCTTATATCCGTTTTCCAAAACCCTGAGCTGTTCCAGTTTTTCCATCTTTTCCAAAGGCGTCTGTCTCCAAGAGGCGAATTTCATCAGAAAATCTTTTCTGAATCCGTATATGCCGATATGCTCTAAAAAAGGCATCCGTTTTAAAAAGGATTTATTGATCGATCCTCCGGGGTAGGAATAACCTCTGATATACGGAATGGGATAACGGGAGAAATACAGGGCGAAGCTTTTTTTATCCAAGGTGATTTTGACGACATTGGGATCGTTCAACCTGTCCGGCTCGATGATTCTGGTAGCCAAAGTCCCCATGAGAACGCCCCTCTCCTTCAGCATGGAGGAAATCAGCGAATCGATAAGACCGGGGGGGAGATAAACCGAATCGCATTGTATGTTTATCACCAGGTCATAGTTTAAATTCCCAGCCACCTCCGCTACCCGGTCGCTTCCGGTTGGATGATTTTTCAAACTCACGAAAGCTTCTCCCCCAAAAGCAAACACCCGATCCGATATCCGGGGAGAATCGGTCACCACTATCAAACGATCCAAAAATCTGGATTTGGCCACATTCTCATAGACGTTTTGAATCAGCGGTTTTCCGTGTATTATCTTCAGAGGTTTTCCGGGGAGTCTTTTAGAACCTAATCTGGCGGGGATGATTCCTATGACCCTGGCTTTGCTCATCTTGATTCTATAAGACCGTATACGCTTAAAATGAATCGCATCTCAACTTGCATTTTACGAAACTCCATATCGATTGTCAACATAAAATTGTGGCAATCTTGATTTACCGATCAACTTCAGAGCAAAAACACGTCAAATCTAAAGTTTTCTTTTCCTGGAATTTTCGGTATACAAAAATGTATTTCTATCGGGGGAAGATTGATTAACTGCGTTCTGGAAAAAGTGGGGGAGAAATCTTATTTCCATTCCGTGGAGAAAGTTGACAACTCTTGCGAATTAGGGGAAATCCGTTATGGATAACTTAAGAGGAAATAGCTTAGGTAACCGAGTGTGCTTCCCCCTCCCCGAACAAGAGATCGTGCATCAGCTCGTCGATCTTCTCGATCCGGAAAGGTTTGGCTAAATAGCCGTCTGCCCCCTCCTGCATGGCTTTCTGAGAGGGACAGGAGCTAGAGAAAGCAGTAATTATGACCACCGGAAGCTCGGGGGAGGTTTGTTTAATGTTCTTGAGCAAAGTCATTCCGTCCATGTTGGGCATGCGAATATCGGATATCACCAGATCAAAATCCTGAATCTTAAGCTGTTTCAATGCTTGTTCCCCATCCTCCACCCCAATGGGGAAATAATCCAAGCTGCTCAAAACCTCCTGCAGCATGTTGCGAAGTTCGTCGTCATCGTCCACCACCAGGATTTTTTTCAATCGGTATGGTTTCTCCTCGGCAGTGGTGAACTTGATCCCCAGAGATTTTTGTATCAATTCCTCGATCTTCCCGATTCGGAAGGGTTTTGCCAAAAAGCCGTCTGCACCGCTTTCCATCGCCTGGTCTTTGGTATGGGCGAAATTATATCCGGTAATGATCAAAACCGGCAGAAGTGGATTCTGATTCTTTATGTTTTTAAGCAGGGAGAGTCCGTTCACGTTGGGCATTCTAACGTCGGTGATGACCAGGTCTATTTTTTCCGTGGTCAGCAGGGATATCGCCTCTTCGGCGCTTTTTGCCCCAAGGCAATTGTAGCCCAAGGCAGTAAGGGTATCCACCAGAAGCAGGCGTATCCGCTCCTCGTCGTCTACCACCAAAATCCTGGGTGCTCCTTTTGTTCGGGTATCCGATTTTTCAGTTAGTTGATCAGTGGACATAAACCACCTGTTATGATTATCTCTAATTCATATATATTATCGTAACTTTTTATGAATCCTTGAGTTTTTATTACATTCGTAGCCAAGGCAGAGGGATCGGAGAGCATGGATTTGGAGCTTAAGGTTGGGAGCTTGAATTAGTGATGGGGCGGAACGATAAAGCAGCCTGACGGGTAAATCGGATCCCTTGGAATCACCCTTCCCGGATCAGCTTCAAAATCTCCTTCTTCTTCTGATCCAGGATATCCGGACTATTTGCCTCAATGTTTAAACGCAATAGAGGTTCGGTGTTGGATGGTCTTATATTAAACCACCAGGTACCGAAATCGACGGTAAGTCCGTCCAGATGATCAACTTTACCTTCGGAATAATGCTCTTCGATTTCCTTCAATTTTTGGGGGATATTCTCTACCCGGCTGTTTATCTCCCCGGAGCGAAAGTAAGGATCGATCGACTTGATTAATGAAGAAAGTGGCTGGTTCTCCTCCGAGATCAGCTCCAGACAAACCAATAATGCGATCAAGCCGGAATCGGCAAACCAGTTGTTCCGGAAATAGAAATGCCCGGAATGTTCCCCGCCGAAGATGGCATTGTATTTTCTCATCAAGGGTTTTATCAAAGCATGCCCCACCCGGGTGCGGATCGCTTTTCCCCCCTCCTTTTCTATAACTTCGGGAACGGCTTTGGAGCAGATCAAATTATACAGTATGGTGGCTCCTTTTTCTTTCTTCAGCAGATTTTTTGCTACCAGAGCAGTTACCATGTCGCCGCCTAACGGATGAGTATTCTCATCCACCAGAAACATCCGGTCCGCATCTCCGTCGAACGCCGCTCCGAAATCTGCCTTCTCCTTAAGCACTCTTTCTCTCAAGGGAGCGATGTTCTGGGGTTCGATGGGACTGGCCAGATGATGGGGGAACGACCCGTCCAGCTCGAAGAACATGGGGATCACCCGGCAGGGTAAATGCGAAAAAAGCTTGGGGATGATCTTCCCCGCCATGCCGTTGCCAGCATCTATGACGATTTTGAACGGCTTTATTTTCTTTTGATTTACGAAGGAGAGAACGTGCTCTACGTAAGCATCATCCAATTCCACCATCTCAATCTTGCCCGATTTGGGGGGAGAAGAAAACTTATCCTCCAGCACCAATTTCTTTATCTGATCTATTCCCGACTCACCGCTTAAGGGAACCGCTTCTTTCTTGCACATCTTGAATCCGTTGTATTCCGGGGGATTGTGCGAGGCGGTGATCATCACTCCCGCATCATAGCCATATTTACCTACTGCGAAATACAGACAATCGGTGGAGACTAATCCTATGTCAATCACGTCCGCTCCACCCTCAGTAATCGCGGAAGTCAACTTTGCCAAAAGACTGGGGGAAGAGAGTCTCATATCCCGTCCCACCGCTACCTTTTCCGGTTTAAGATAATCCACCAGCGCTCTTCCTATTTTGTAAGCCAGACCCTCATCCAATTGATCCGGGTATGTCCCTCTTATGTCATAAGCTTTGAATATACCTTCATCTATTTTAATCATTTTAATTCCCTTTAAGTTTACCTAGAGAGCTCAATCCAACGACAGCTTTGAATATAACTGATTAATCCATCCAAGTCAATTTTCGAAAATATATTACCTGATGGTTTCACCTGCCTTTACAGGGTATCTCAATAATACCTGAGAACCTATAAAAGAAAGAACTCTTTGAAAATGCTTTTTTCTTGGCATCTCAAAAATTATTCTCTTTGTGTAGGATCAATCTCTCTGCCAAAATATGAGCCTGTCTTAAAGGTTCTGGAATACGAAATCTGGGACTGCATTCCAGCACTAATTTAACCGCAGTCTGTGTGGAAATCTTATTACCGGGAGTAACATATATAGGTTTGACTCCCTCCCTGGTCCTTACCACTGCTCCCATAAGCATACCCAGATCATCCCGGATAAATATATGTGAACCTTTTTTCCCAGAAAGCTTCCGACTATCTCTCCACAACTGCTTTTTGGAACAAGCGATGGTAGGAAGATCAAGCAGCACTCCCAGATGACTTGCCAGACCTAATTTCCTCGGATGAGCGATTCCCCGTCCGGGAAATATTACTAGATCAGGTTTTGGCATCTTTTCCAAGGTAGATATTATGGCTGGGCCTGCGCTGAAAGCAAAAAAGCCGGGTGTATAGGGAAACCGAACTTCCCCTCTTCCAAAACATGTATGCAATATCTTCCACATTTCGGGAAAGGAGAAAATAACGCAAGCCACAAGAACTTCATCTCCTCTTTTGGAGAAGACAATCCCCACTCCCGAAATCTTCCGGAGTTTTTCGAAATCGTCTTTTAGGATTACCTTGGTTGAAAGATTCCGTTGAATCTTCTCCGCCTCTTCCCAAGAGACGGACCAGGGATGGGAGTTCGATAATGTTGGATAGGACATAATAATGATGAATTACGGATGATGAACCACTAATGACGAATAAATCCAAACTCCAGATTTAACCTCAAAACTCATTACTCTATACCCTCTACTCTTTACTCTAATCCAATCTCTTTATCCCCAAACCTTTGGCAATCTTGACCGCATTAGCAAATTCCTCCTGAGTAATTCTTCTATCAAGAGGGGGGTGGTCATCTGCTCTGAAGCATGGGTGATATTGATCCATTAGGTTGACGTAAGTATTGGTTGAAATATCCTCGGCAATAAATCTCATCGCTTCATAGGTTCCGGCCAGATCCTCAGGTAAAATCAGATGGCGAATCAAAAGACCTCTTTGTGCGATCCCCCTTTGGTCCATCACCAGATCGCCTACCTGTCGGTGCATTTCCTTTATTGCATTTCTGGCAGTTTGCACATAGTCTTTGGCATTGCAGTACATTTGGGCGATGTTATCGTCTGAATATTTCAAATCCGGCATGTAGATGTCAAAAACCCTACCCACCAGCTCAAGCGTCGATACGCTGTCATACCCGCCGGTGTTATAAACCAGGGGGATGTGCAACCCCATCTCGATGGCAAAAGTCAATGCTTTCACGATCTGAGGAACTACGTGAGTGGGGGTCACGAAATTGATATTATGACAACCCCTGTTTTGTAGCTCCATCTTCATCTCCGCGATTTTGTCTTCTTCCACCGGATAACCTTCTCCCCCATGGCTGATGTCGTAATTCTGACAGAAAACGCATCCCAGGTTGCAGTTGGTGAAAAAGATGGCGCCTGATCCCCCTCCTCCCACCAGCGGGCTCTCCTCTCCGAAATGAGGACCGAAGCTGGAAATCATCGCCTTCTTTCCGGTTCGACAGATTCCGGTTTCACCTTTGAGCCGATTGACCTTACACCGGTGCGGACAGATATCACAGCTTTCCATCTTTCCATTGAGGACTTCGACCCTTTCGGAAAGCTCCCCCCGACGAGAGAGTTTCAGATAGCCCGGTTCCCATTGGATGGTTTGGTTATCAGCTTCCAAGTTATCTCCTCGCGTCTAAGTGAATTAAGAACATTCCTTTAGAAATGTGCGAACTTCGAAACTGAAATTTATTCCTGCATTAATTTATATTTAATGAAGAAGTTTCCAGTGGGAAGAATGAATCCTGCTTTGGAATGATGGAGGGACCGTATTGTGTGGATTGATAAATCACTATTCTAATTCATTATTGCAAAATAAATGTGTACCTCTCATCCTTAAATTTTCAGTTTGCATTCTGCAATTTGCAATGAACTCTCCGGCTATCCGTGCCAGACTTTCACTCTTCTAAGGCAATTGTCGCAAAACTTGGTCCCTTTTCGATCCATCTCCATCACCTTGTCGTTAAGGTACATAACGCATTTGGGATTGCGGCAATCCTCGAATCCCAAAAGATGCCCCAGCTGATGAATCGACTCTTTGAGCGTCCGGGCATAGAGGATTTTCTCTTCGTCCAGCACTTCGTAATTCTCGCGCTTTAGTCGAAAAATCGACACCACCGCACATTTGCCTACCGGGTCCGCCTCGCCGATAATGTAATTCCGGGTGGGCACGTAAAGGTCCTCATCCACCACACCCAGCATCTTCTCGTCCGGCATGGATTTCATCAGCTCCAGCTTGTTCAAAATCACGGTAGAATAGTATTGCCCTCTCTGCTGGTTGAATGCTTCCTGTGGGATTTTTGCCCCCTGCAGTATATCCACCCCCATATTAAAAAACGACACCAGCTGCGAAGCCAGCTTGTTCACAAAGGAATAATCGATATCCCCCATGGGAACCACCACGATCTTATTGCGCACCGGATATTTTTTCTGTGTGCCCATAATCTACAAGGAATAGAAAACATTATTGCGCGTAGAGTCAAAAATCAAAAACGGACAACAATTAATATACGCAGGTGAATGTATTTTCATAAAGCTTCCAGTGTTTGACAACTTCAGAAAAGTCCTACACTCTATCTGCTTCTATATAAGACCTATTTAACTGGATGTCAATGCTTTTTTGGCCAATCCGAACGGTTATTCGCATAAGCGAAGCCTGGATTTGTCAAGTTGATGATATTTATTCTTCCCTTCTGTAAATAAAAAATAGAAATTTTGAACTTTGAATTCCAACCTGGGAATTCTTATATTGCCCTCATGCTAGAATTCAATCAGGTTTCATATCATTACAGGTTGGATGAAAAATCTTCTGTAATAGCTTTAGACCATATAAATCTTCGGCTCAAAGAAGGGGAGTTTGTCTCCATCATCGGGTCTAACGGCTCCGGCAAAAGCACCTTGGCCAAGCTTCTTCCTGCATTGATCCTGCCGGAATCAGGAAATGTTTGGGTGGACGGCTTGGATACAAAGGACAAGAATTCCCAGAAAACGATCCGTCAAAAAGTGGGAATGGTCTTTCAAAACCCGGATACACAGATAATCTCCACATCCGTGGAAAGAGAGATCGCCTTTGGTTTGGAGAATTTGGCTTTACCTTACCGGGAGATGAAGGAAAGGGTAAAGTGGGCACTGGACTATTTCCATCTGGGCAGATATAGAACACATCCGCCGCATAAGCTTTCCGGCGGAGAAAAACAGAGAGTGGCTTTGGCTGCCGTCCTGTGTATGCATCCCCAATACCTGATTTTGGACGAACCCACCTCCCTTTTGGATCCACAGGGGAGGTTGGAAATCTTGTCTTTGGTTCAAAAGCTTATCCGGGAAGGAAATGTAACGGTGATTCACATCACCCAGTTCCCGGAGGAGGCAATGTCGGCGGATAGGATTTTGGTGATGGATAAGGGTAAAATTGTGTTGGACGATTCTCCGGTTCAGATATTTAAGCAGAAAGAATTTTTGGAGAAGATAGGACTGGAAGTTCCATTCACTCTGAAGATAGCGTCTACTCTGAAACAAAGAGGATGGTTTTTATCTGACGAATACTTAAACATTGATGAGTTAGTAAACAAGATCACCCAGAAGGTTATAACTGGTGAAAAAGGTTTAGTTGATTTTTCGGCTGTCGACGGACAGCGGGCTCATCCTGAGCGGAGTCGAAGGATAACGGACGATAAAAACCTGTCTCCAATCCCCAGTCCAACATCATCTGCTAAAACTGCACCTCAGATTGCAGTCAAGGACGTGGAATATCTTTACGACCAGGGTTTGCCCACAAAGGAAAAAGCTTTGGACGGGATTACTATCGAAATCCATCACGGGGACTTCATCGGTTTGATCGGTCCGACCGGATCGGGAAAGAGCACTTTGGTGCAGCATTTGAACGGTTTGCTCGTTCCTGTTTCGGGAAAGGTGGAAATTAACGGGGAGAATCTTAAGAACAAAAACGTTGATCTAAAGAAGGTCAGACAGAAAGTGGGGCTGGTGTTTCAATTTCCTGAATTGCAGTTGTTCGAGGATACGGTGTACGATGATATAGCCTTTGGTCCTAAGAATTTGAGCCTACCTGCAGAGGAAATAGATGCTCGGGTGCAGCAAGCCATGAGGTTGATGGAATTGAACTTTGAACAATTTGCATCCCGCTCCCCTTTCTCATTAAGCGGAGGGGAACAAAGAAAGGTGGCTATTGCCGGGATTTTGGCTATGAATCCTGAGGTTTTGATCCTGGATGAGCCAACCTGTGGCTTGGATCCCAAAAGCACCGAAGAGATGAAAAAGCTCCTGCAGGAGTTGAACTCTAAAGGAGTAACCATAATCCTGATCTCTCATAACATGGATTTGATCGCAGAGTTGGCACATAAGATTATTTTACTGAAAGAAGGAAAGGTGGCGGCTTTCTGTGAGAAAAAAGAATTCTTCAAAGACGTGGAGAGAATAAAGACAGCTGGTCTCAATCTGCCGCAGGTGGTGGAACTGGTATGGAAGCTGAGAGAAAAGGGAATCAAAATCGAAAAGGATGTATTTAGCGAAGAGGAACTTTTATCACTTTTTGAACTAAGGTAACACATGGTTTGGGAATTT
>JBDROD010000034.1:0-2232 GCA_043810415.1 Candidatus Zixiibacteriota bacterium
AAGACGCATCCCAGAGTCTTTAGTTTATACATTTTTTTTCTTGTTTCAGCAAGTCTTTCGCCTTTTCTATAGCCTCGCCAACCCTGATACCGGCAGTGCCTCCCAGAGATTTTTTGGCCTCCACCGAGGCAGTAACATCTAAATAGGTGATCACCTCTTCGGTGAAAGCCGGTGAAAACTGTCGCCACTCATCAAGGGATAGATCTGAAAATTTCTTTTTTTGTTTTAAACAATACCCGACAATCCGGCCGACAATGTGGTGACACTCACGAAAAGGGACACCCTTGCGCACCAGATAATCCGCCAGATCGGTAGCCAACATCATTTCATCACCGGCTGCCCGGCCCATCACCTCGGGTCGAATTACCATATGTGCCCACAGGGGAGTCATAACCGAAAAAATTGCCAGTACCGTATCAACCGTATCAAAGACGGCCTCCTTATCTTCCTGCAGATCACGGTTGTAGGTCAAGGGTAGGGACTTAAGCACGGTGAGCAACCCCATCAGGCGACCATAGACCCGTCCTGTCTTGCCTCGAACCAACTCGGGAACATCAGGATTTTTTTTCTGCGGCATAAGACTGCTGCCGGTACAAAAGGCGTCAGGCAAGTCTATAAAAGAAAACTCGGCGGTTGACCACAGAATCAGCTCTTCGCTCATGCGGCTAAAATGCATAACCATAATTGAAGCACAGGAGAGAAATTCCAGACAAAAATCCCGATCGCTCACCGTATCCAGGCTGTTATTGGTAATAGCCGGAAAATTCAAAAGATCGGCCGTCAATAGCCGGTCAATAGGCAAGGTAGTCCCTGAGAGCGCGCCGGCACCCAGGGGACAGACATTTACTCTCTTGAGGCATTCTTGAAAACGCTCCTTATCCCGCTGAAACATCTCAAAATAGGCCAGTACATGGTGAGAGAATAAAACAGGCTGCGCTCTCTGCAAATGGGTATACCCCGGTAAAATAACACCTAAATGCTTTGCCGCCCGGGATACCAAAACCTCCTGAAAAGCGGCAATGGCTTCAATAATTTTTTGGATCTCCAGCCTAAGATAGAGGCGCAAATCCAGGAGCACTTGATCATTGCGGCTTCTGGCCGTATGTAATTTCCCGCCCACAGGACCTATCTTTTCCAATAAACGGGCCTCAATATTCATATGGATATCTTCTAATTCCGCACGAAATACAAAGGCTTTGGCTTCTATCTCGGCTTTGATTTCCTCCAAGGCGGTAAGAATGCACTCAGAGTCATCACCGGAAATAAGGCCCACCTTCTCAAGCATCCGGCAATGGGCCTTACTGCCTTCGATATCATGGGCATACAAACGCTTATCATACGATACCGAACCGGTAAATGATTCAACCGCCTTATGCGTTGACTCTTGAAATCTGCCGGACCATGCTTTTTTTTCTTGACTCATTGATTTTAATCATCCACGCTTATAAAATATCATTATTATTATAAAAATATATTAAACTTAGCCGCCAACACACCGCCATGAACATCCTTTTCAGTCGGACGGTAAGGGGGCTGAAAGGGTACCTACTACCGCTGCCTGATGCTAAAAGTTTTAGGAAGATGGTTTGGAAGAAACCCTTTTTCAAAAGGGTTTCTTCCAAAAAAGCCTTTTTTTAACAGAAAGGCCCTTATTTTTTAGCCTTAATCTGAGCTGAAAGCTTCAAGGGCAATCCCCACAACTTGCAAAAATATTCTCCCCCTTTATGATCAAAGATATCCTTTTGGGTATAGGTGGCTAAATCCTCGCTGTAGAGAGAAAAAGGAGATTTTCGTCCCACGCACACGCATTGCCCGGGCTGTAATCTCATGCGTACCCGGCCGGTGACCTGCTCTTGTAAAACCTTTAAAAAAGCGTCAAGAGCCCTTCTTAAATCAGAATGCCATAACCCGTAGTAGACCAACTCCGCATATTTTCCTGCGATCCCTTCTTTAAAATGCATGGTCTCCCGATCCAAGACTAATGATTCCAATTCCTTGTGAGCACAAAGTAAAATAGTTGCCCCCGGAGCCTCATAGATTTCCCGGGACTTAATGCCCACCAGCCTATTTTCCACCATATCGACTCTGCCGATTCCGTATTTCCCCCCCAACTGATTAAGCTTTTTCATTAATTCAATCGGCTGGTAAGGTTGCCCGTCAAGAGCCGTCGGATTTCCCTTCTCAAAGTCTATTTCAAGGTACAGCGGCTCTTTTGGCGCACTGTGGGGCGAC
>JBDROD010000035.1:0-2594 GCA_043810415.1 Candidatus Zixiibacteriota bacterium
TTTATCGCCCGCTTGATTTGGCCTGTATGACCCTGGTATGTCGGATTATAGCTGGGCATTCCGATTTTAACAGGATAATTGAATTCCGCACTATCCAGCATGACATCTTTGGGCAGATCCACTAGAACGGGGCCGGGCCTTCCCGTTCGAGCCAGATGGAACGATTGCTTGATGGTCAAAGTCAGGTTTTTAATATCCTTGACCAAGTAGTTATGTTTGGTGCAGGGACGAGTGATACCGACAATGTCCGCTTCTTGAAAAGCATCATTGCCAATCATCATGGTGGGTACCTGGCCGGTGAAGACGACCAAAGGAATCGAATCCATATAAGCAGTGGCAATACCGGTAACGGTATTGGTTGCCCCGGGACCGGAAGTCACCAGGCAAACACCCACCTTCCCTGAAGATCGAGCGTACCCATCCGCCGCGTGCACGGCTCCTTGTTCATGGCGCACCAGAATATGGCGGATTTCTTCTGAGTATTTTAACAAGGTGTCGTAAATATTAAGAATCACTCCACCCGGGAAGCCGAAGATGGTATCGACTCCTTCCTGCTTCAAACTCTCAAGAAAAATTTCAGCTCCGCTCTTCTTCAATTTTTACTCCCGAATGAATTTCCTGGGACCGGTATTTCGCGAGAATGACCTCAATCCGATCACGGCCGGCAAGTTTCAATTTTTGAATCCCCTTCTTTTCCACTTCTTCTTCGGCTGTGAGGTACAGCCGACGGTTTAATTCTTTCAGTTGGCATTCAAATTCTTCATGTTCGTCCATGCGCCGCTTCAGTTCTGGGTCGCTGGAGACGTATTTTTGAATCAGTTCCTGATCCCGCTTCTCCATCGCCTCTCCTCTTTGAAGAAGATTTAATAATTTAAAAGAATAAATTGAAATCATATTCTATACAAGCTGCTTTGTCAATATTTTGGGTCTTTGTTTTGAGGCCTTGGGTGTTTGGGCCCGGTTGCGGCAAAGGGAACATTCAAGAATGACCCTCGGGGCTTTGCGGGTCCGGTGGAAATTCAACACCGGAAATCTAAGATTAAAAACTCCCGTTTTCTCCTAATGGGGGATCAAGGGTCGATTTGAATGATGGAATTTGATGCCGAAAAGGAATTTTTAAGGACCGACCTCTTGAACCAAATCCTTGGAGATCCACCCCATTGTACCCCATGACAATTGGATATGAACCCAATTGCCAGCTTCCCCGATTTTCTTTACCTGCCTGCCTTTCTTAACAATGGTAATGACCCCGCTTTTGGTTGTTGGTTCTGTCCGTAAATTTGCATTTTTCAGAATGATTAGATACAAGACTGGAGATGGCAAGGATTTTTTGGCCATTTCTATCTTGGGTTCCGGCTTACTCGCCAAAGGTGGTGCCACAACAGCGGCAACAGAGGAAGCTGGGGATGGTAAAATTTCTCTGGAGTCAGCCGGCGGGATCTGGAAAGCCCCTTCTGGTTTCGGTAACGAGATCTCCGAAGAAGGTGGCTCAAGTGGGGGGAGGGGTGAGGATTGGGATTGGACGACGGTCAAAGACTGCGTGTCTTCCTTAGCCTCAAGGATTTTTGGAGAGAACCCTTCCGGACCTTGGCGGGGAAGAAGGTAAGATTCTATGATTTTATAGAGCTTCTTTTCTAAGGGAATGACCTCGTTGAGTAAAAGGCTGGTGGCCTCTACAAAATCATTTTTACTTCTTTCTTTGACTTCGTATATGCAGCGGGCAATAATGATGGTTCTCTCGTCGGACTCCTTATAAAGGATAATATGATATTTATATCGAGTCAAAAAAATGGTCCCCAGAAAGACCATATCAGGACCGCCTTGGTATTCCGACCGAATAATCCCATTTTCTTTTTCTAAATTGCCCAGCGGAATTTTATTTTCCCGCAGGGCTTTTAGAGTAATCTCCCAGGTTGAATCGAAATCGAGTAAATATACTTTTTGGGGGATAAAATTGGTATCCGCTTCGGTGGAGGTGGATGACTCTTGGGATAAGGCGCTCCCATACCATAAAAACACAAAAAGGAGGAGGATAAAAATGATAAATCTTTTTTTCATATGACTGTTCGGGCCAAAGCCAGATTTGTTGTAGGCGTACAATATTTGAGGAGCCAGCCGCACTTAGCAAGATACCTTACGGAGCACATTTTACCTGATTTCTTCTAAAAGTTTATCCATCGCTACCACCGGGTTTGGAGCCATTCGAATCGGGCGGCCAATAACAAGGTAATCAGCCCCGGCAGAGATCGCCTCTTTTGCGGTCATGAATCGCTTCTGGTCATCTTTAAAGGATTGCCCAAAGGTTGGTCGTATGCCGGGAGTGACGATAAGAAATTTGGACCCGCAACGCTGGCGGATGGGAACGATTTCCCTGGGGGAGGCTACAACCCCGTCAATCCCTGCCTTCTGGGCCAATTCCGCAAGTCTC
This sequence comes from Candidatus Zixiibacteriota bacterium, assembly GCA_043810415.1. Lineage (GTDB taxonomy): Bacteria > Zixibacteria > MSB-5A5 > MSB-5A5 > SM1-73 > CAIVRH01. Next base: position 2,429 of record JBDROD010000035.1, read on the forward strand.
ATGACATGTTCTTGAATGGGACCGAAAAGCCCTAGCTCTTTTAGATTTCCTTCGTCTAGACTGGTTAGGATGGTTACCGCTAATACCACCGGGCAGGGGCGGTCCATTTTTTTTGCCACCTTCTGGCAACGTTCGACTGTCCTGCGCATCATCTCCATTCCGCCGG
>JBDROD010000036.1:0-3433 GCA_043810415.1 Candidatus Zixiibacteriota bacterium
CGAACTTGAGTTCGTCTATTCCGGTCGTATAATAACCATCCTGATCGGCATCCTCGAACTTCTCGCCGGCGGCAAATTTCACCACGGTGCCGTTTGGCGCCGTATTCCCCAGCGAGTCTTTCACCGTTACCGTAATCTGACTGGAGGAGATACCATCCGCAGGAAGCCAGGAGGGGGTAAGCTGAATCTGTAAAGGTTTGGCTGCTCCGCCGGAGGTTACGATGTCTACCTGAATCGTCCGAGAGGCGACTCCGGCTACGTTGACTTGTATGGTGGCGGTGCCTAGATCGGTGGCGGTAAAGATTGCTGCGGCAGAACCGTTGGCATCGGTAGTATCCACCAAAGGGGTACAGTAACCGATGGTTCCGGGGGTTACCGAGAAGGCGACCTGAGCACCGGAAACCGGCCGATCGGCATCGTCCTCCACTGCCACGTCCACCACCGCGGTTTGTCCTTTTTGGACTTCGGAAGGAATAACGGAAAGTGACTTGATGGTCACCACTGTTCCGTTATCCTTGGTGGATTTTTCTGAACATCCCAAAAACAAAAGCGAAACCAAACCGACACTCCATACCAAACAATAAATAAAACGGGAAAAGCAGTTCTTTTCCATGGTAATCTCCCTTTTACCCTTAGAAGTTAAACGATAATAGATCCTATCATATCCCATTGTGTCATATACTTCGGTTCTAAAATTTGGTATCGGCAAAATTCCTCAATAATTTAGAGATGAGAATCTTTTAATTGAGATTTACAATCACATCACTATCCCCCAGAATCGTCATCTTTGATGACCAAAGACTGCCTAAATTATCAAACTTTTGCTTCCTATGAAATTCGCTTCTACGGGTGGCTGTTTTTTGACTGAAGTGTCATGTGGCTAGTTAACCGGGAAGGTTAATGGAGGTTTAAACTTAATGGGACTGTATCCATTTGACCCCTCTCGTAATGGAGAAAAAGGAGGGATAAAGAAGAGAATGGCTTTGATTTATGATTCTACTCTGAAAAGCAAGGGCGAGAAAAACTAATGTAAGTTTTATATAACCAGCGATTAAGCTGACTCTTTCATCTTCATCGAATTAAATCAGGATTATCCAGCAACAGGTAAAAAAATCAGCGGATGAAAACCAACTAAGCCATTTCATCCGCCGATTACTTAACCTGATTCAAATATCAGGATCGGATTGTCGCATCTGCTTTTATCCCGAACAGGGAGCCGATCCGGATTTGTAAAGATAATTCACCAAAAATACCACATCTCCGATATCCACCACGGAGTCCAGATTAACGTCTCCCACCTCCGGTGGGTTCGGCGCCGGACCACCTTTGTACAGATAGTTGATCAGATATACCAGATCCCCCACGTCGATCACCGCATCCTGATTTGCATCCCCGCAGGCATAGGAGACGTCCACCTCCCTCTGTTTGGGAATGTAATTCTGTTTGGTAACGGTTACGTACATAGTCCCGGAGGAAGAGGGGGATGGGGTGAGGGTGACATCTCCGCTGGTATTGGTATAAGCCGTCTGGTAGATCTCATTGGCTTTCCATAAGCAGACATAAGCTTGATTCACCGGAGTTTTGCTCGTAGCGTTCTCCACGTGAACCGGGAAGGAAGAGCTTCCCATGGGAACGGTGACAGGACAGGTGACCGTGAAACTATCCAGTGAATCGGTCCAAATCGGCATCTCCGGCTCGCCCAGGAGAATGAATTCCCACTCACAGTGTCTCATGTAATTGTCGGTGTTGGCATAATGATGTTTAGCATCTGCCAAGGTCTGACCCAGGTGGTACATATTACGGCTGAACAAGCTTATCCACCACTCCCGATCCAGGGTGCCAGAAAGGCTAATGGGCTGGCCGGCATAATACAATCCGTTGCGGGTATTGCCGTTGAAAGCCACACCAGCTTGATTGGGATTGTAAACGACAAAATGCTCGGCTATACAATCATTGGCATCCAGGTGGTTAGCTTGACAGCCGAGGGAGACTATTATGGACGACTGGTTATCGTTGGTTAACGCGTCAACGTCCGAGTTATAGATGCCCCAACCATGATGATAATCACCGGTACACAAAACGTCGATATTGGAATGGTCGGCATGATTCACCAGGTTTTGCCCAGCATTAAGAGCGGTGATGGTGGCGGTTCTGTGGTTGGTGGTATGGCTGTCGTAGACTTTGGTCAAGTTAAACTGCGCCGGAATATACGTGTCGATATTCTCCTTCAGCAGTTCCTCCCGGGTGGAGTTATCCACATCCATTCCGATGAGCAGAACATCCAAAGGATAGTTGGTCCGGGGAGGGTCTTTTTCATATTTCAAGACCTTGTTTACGAAGGTGGTGACCTCGGTGGTGCTTCCCGCGGAAGCCCTTCCCACGAAAACCTCGTTGGTCCAGTCGTTGTCATAGTCGGAGTAATATTGATCGCTGGGGGTGCTTTCGGAGTAATACAAGCGGTAGGCAAACGGGACTGTTTCTTTTTCTCCACCGATGAGGAAATAGGTGGTTCCCCAGTTGGCTGCAGCATCCATGATGAATGCACGGACCTTCTGAGTATCTGCTCCAGTGTAATTGGTCTTAATCCAGTCGGTGGTAATTACCGTGTCCTTTACCCCTTTCTGGCTGTGCCAGTCGACCAATGGCTGAAAGTAGGAGGCGTAAGCCGAGGAGGTGATGATCACGTGGGCAAAGGGTCCTCCCGGAGGTATCATGCTGGTGCCCATTTTCAAACTGCTAACCAACTGAACCGCTTCGGGATTTTTCACCATCCCCTTGACCATCTGTTCGTAAGTTCCCCTTCCGTTTTCCGAGATATTGGGAGAAAGATAATCCCCGCATTCATAACCATCCACCCCGTTGATTTCGATGGTGAGGGAGGTACAATAGGTTAGCCGTTTTTGGCTGGGAACATAGCGGAGAGGGAAAATCTCCAACACTGCCATACTCTGACCAGCCAGGTCGGTTTGATTGACGAACCGGACCACTTCTGCCGGATATGGCGAGGAGGAGGAGTATGTCTGTGGGTCGGGAGGAATGAAATCCATGTTTGCCGGAGATGCGTCAGTCGGCAGCGGGGGCTGAGCCGGATAGACGTTGTATTCACCGGGAATCTGTTCTTCCGTGCAGTTCACCACCCACACGCTCTTTACCTCCATGCCAGCCGGAAGCGCAATTTTTATCTCTTTGGATGGCAACATAGGTTTTCCCAGCTCTGCCAGCCAGTCACCGTCTTTAAGGCCTACTAAATCGTAACCCTTCATCTGGCTAAATGAGAAATCGTCCTTAGAAAACTGGGCGGTATATCTGACGGAATAAGCATCTTTCCCGCCAGACGCCACGGCTTGCGCCTGAACAACACCGCTAAGCATAAGCCAGGAAACAAATAAGAGCAAAAAAGAAGAAACAAGTACCCTGGTAGGAAACGATATGG
>JBDROD010000037.1:0-2185 GCA_043810415.1 Candidatus Zixiibacteriota bacterium
ATCGATAAAATGACTCCCATCCAAAAATTAAACTTGAAACTAAACTCATCTTAATCTACATTCCACTTCACCCTCTTGGGTGTCCGATATGTATTTGGTCATTACACTTCGATTTTCAAAAGATAATTCGGGAGTGGAGCAAGTGGAACCGAATCAGACTTATTGAGATTCTTCGTCCCCCGTACGGGGGACGAAGAATGACATGCGGATGGGTTTTATACTTAGATACCTTCGGTGGTCCGGTATTGATTTATCTTGAGTTTGGTCACCGAGCCATCCAGATACAGGGTGAGCTTTCGGGGAGCATTTTCAAAATCCGGTGTTTCGTAACCATCCTCAATTTCCTTCAGGCTAATATGAGAAAAACTGGTGGTGCTCATCTTGGCATGATTTTCAATTCTCAAAGCCATGTCCTCCGGAAAAGAGAGGTAAAGAGTGGATGCTTTGGAGATGATCCGCCCGGTGACATTATCGACTAAGTCGCCAATGACAATATCGATGTGGGAAGCTTTTGAATCCATATCGAGATTAACTACCTGCAGATCGGAAAGGTCGAGTTTTATCCGGTCGGCTTTGGCGTTGATATTCAAATCAAAAGGGATGCGATCGGATAAGTTGATCTTCCATTCCTTTTTCTCGCTTTTTCCCCACCATACCTTGGTCCAACCCCAATCCCAACCCCGGTGTGATCTTCCTTGGTCTTTAATCTCAATGGCAGCCGAGTTGTCCGCAGCTATCTTACGGTAATCTGTCGACGGTTTTTTATCCCAGTAGTCCAATTCCGCCGAAATCAGTTTATCCGTTCCGGAGGAAAGCTTCAAATCCCCTGCACTTATCTCGAGGGTGGCGCTGACCTTAGTCAAAGTGGTATCTAAATCCTGGCTCCAAAGATAGGTTTCGCCGGTTCGATGGATCCGGCTGAAATCCGGTTTGAAAATCAATGCCGGACCCAAGATAGCGATGATGAATAAAAGGGGCGAAAGGATTGACAAAATGGACAGACTGGTTTTCTTAAATAACAATTCGATTCCGATGGCGACCAAGGCAATGGGCCAGAGTGAAAGAATTTTCCACCACACCATCCAGGAGAGTTGTCCGGTGGTGTTCAACAGTAAAACCACTCCCACGGAAATTAAAATGGCTCCGGATCTTATTCTTCCGATATGCATTTTTAAAATCTCCTTAACAACGAATTAATATATCGTTTAGGCAGAGGGTTTCTTTTGGAATGATCGAAACAGCATCACGGCACCGATGATTATCAGAATAACCGGCCAGAGGTAGCTGAACTTAAACCAGCGCACCAGGTTGTTGAGCAGAAAGACCAAACCGACGAATATCAGTGCCAGTCCCGGCAGATATATGCTAAGCTTGGATTTCTCCGGCGGCACCACCACCTCTTCCATATAGGGACGCCGGGGGATGATTATGCATCCGATAAGATAGGCCAAAAGTCCGACCCCATCGGCAAAGACTAAAAGCACTGCCACCACCCGCAGGATGGTGGGGTCGACGTTTAAGTATTCCCCCAAACCCCCGCAGATGCCGGCGATCTTGGAATTGGTTCGGGAACGGTAAAGTTTCTTCTCCATAAGTTCACCTCTTATTTTGTGTTCTACTGGAGTATACGAGATATCGGATAGGGAGGATTCAAATAATTGTCTTTATGTATCCTAAAGGTTGGAGAATTGGAGTGCTTTGATTTTCCCCCTTACCCTATCCGGTGAAGCATGTATACTCATCTCCTCACAAGGAAGAGGATTACTCTTAATTGTACGTCTTAGTTCGGTTAGGGTTTAGTTCGATTAGCTCACTACAAGTAGGTTACGTATCGGTTTCGTGTTACGATTTGTCAGGGGGACAATAAATGACCAAGAATACAAGGAATTTGATCTATGGCTGTTGATCTCCCTCTTTTTTTTCCGGTCCCTTGGAGGTAGAGCCGTCCTCTTTCTTCTTTTCCTTATCTTTGCTCATCTCATCCACGAAATTCATCCTCAGCTCGAACAGGGCGTGCTCCAAAAATTCCCTCTCATTCTCCGACAAGCTATTTTTAGTTTTGTTTTGAATCATCTCCAGCATACCGATGGATAAGCGGGCTTGATCCAAGTCCCGCTCGATCTTCTGGGTGATCGGATTCTGCACCTTGCCCATCTGCTGTAAGGCAGCGGACTGGAACATCAAC
>JBDROD010000038.1:0-3801 GCA_043810415.1 Candidatus Zixiibacteriota bacterium
GGTATGCCTGTAAGATCTCTTCATCTGTCATGCCGTCAGCTATCATTCCAACCACGGTGGCAACGGGAATGCGGAGCCCACGAATACACGGGACGCCACCCATCTGGAAGGGGTTTGCGGTGATGCGGTGAAATTTCATAATGCTATCTCCCTTTATAAGAAAATTTAGAATTTTAAAATTATATAACTTGTTGATAACTATTCAAGTTAATTTTAATCACACTCATAGCTAAAAGGAAAGGGGAAAGTGCAGAGGGCAGAGCGGGAAGCGGGAAGCGCATGGCGCATAGGGCAGAGAATTAATAAAAACTGGTCACAATTCGAATTTTTTCATCAAGCTTGTCAATGAGATCCATGGGAATGGAGCCTATCTTTGATTCGCCCAGGCGGTGTTTGTCAATGCACCTGAGTTGAAAGTCCTTTATTTTCGAGTCGTATTGCAGGTTGGCTGTTCCTTTTGGGAGAAAGATCTCGTGAAAATAGAATTTTTTGCCCTCAATCTTTGTAATTGGCGCCACGATTACAAGTGGGCCACTGCGGTTGGCCGCATCCGGGGAGATGATCACACATGGACGGGCCTTCTTTATCTCAGCTCCAAGGGTCGGATCCAGATTGGCCCAGAACACATCTCCTCTTTGGGGATAACTCATCTCCAAGTCTCCAGGGTAACCTCTTCCCATTCCTCATTCGCGACCGCGTCTTCCGTCGATGCCTCAGCACATGCAGTCGATAATTCCTCATCTATCCGTCTTCGTCGCAACTGCCGGAGATAATCTCGGCAGGCACGGTCAAGGAATTCTTTCCTGGTCGGGAAAGGGTTGTGTTGATCGATCTCTTGAAGCAAATTCTTGTCTAATAGTACACTGGTTTTTATCATCTGACGCTCAATGGTTTGCATGAGCCATACCTCCAATTATATGCCTATTATTTAATCAAATCATACTTATATTTTTCTATCCGTCAAGGTGGATAATTAGCAGTCTTTAGTTCGTTAACTTTTAAGGGAAAGTGAGGAGTAAGCATGGCGCAGAGCGGGAAGCGCAGAGCGGAAGGCGCAAAGCGCATGGCGCAGAGGGCAGAGCGGGAAGCGGGAAGCGGAAAGAGCATGGCGCAGAGCGGGAAGCGCATGGCGGGAAGCGCAAAGCGCATGGAGCATGGGGCATAGCGTTAAAAAAAGTAGGGAGTAGGCAGTAGAGAGTAGGCAGAGAGCCTGGCGCATAGGGCAGAGCGTAAAGGGAAGAAGATTAGACCAGAAATAATGAGGGATGAGAGTACAATCCGCAGATTACCCCAATTAAATATAAAACCAATCATTTAACGGGGCAGGCGCAGATTGAATGAAAGAGGAATTAGGAGAGAGGAAAGATGGGAAGGGGGAGAATGGTATATAACACTGTGATTGAGGATTATTCTCCAGCAAGTTCTAAAATTGTTTTTACCAAATCTGGCTTTAATCGGAAGTTATGACTCAGAAGTTTTTCGATAACGGGTTTTAAAGCAGGAATGAGCCCTTTTTCTTTGGCACGAAGCAGCACACCTGCTGTTCCTGTCAGTCTAAATTTTTGCATTTCCGCAATACGCCGGGCTAATTTGTCATCGAGAATTACAAGAGCTGAAGGATGATTTGTGGCAATTGCTAAAACCTCTGACTCTCCTAAACCCAGATCAACTATCAGATTTAGATATTCCGGCATGCCGACGTTCATTATTTGTATCCATGGATAATTTTCTAACTGAGGGACATCTTCTCCCTGAGCGTATCCTTTTTCCAATTCATTTTTTACGGCTTCGGGGATAGTGATATCACCATAAAGTTTATTCAAAATTTCAAGAAGGCCGAGTTTATGGAGATAAAATATCGGTGAAGTATTCACAATCGTCATTTCAGGCATTTTGATAATCTCTAATTAACTCATCTTTTGTCAGATCAAATATTGGGGCATCATACTGTTCTAAAGACTGTAAGAAAGTAACTCTTGAGATTCCAGCCAATTCTGCTGCTCTGCCAGAAGATAGCTTCCCCATTTCATAAAGCTTTACAGCCAGTAACTTTATGGCCTCCTTAGCAAATTGTTCTGGAGTTTCTTTCAAAGAAATAAGAACCGAATCAGGACATGGAATATTAATAATTGGCATATTCCCAACGCCTCCTTTTTTGTGAATTTATGGCTAAATCTTACATTTAATTCAATTTCAAGTCAATAAGGGATTTGGGTTTAAACTTTAACAATTTCAACCCGAAATTTGCAATCTTGCCTGTGGTAGCGAAGCGGACATCCCTATGGCGGGAGTCTTCAAAGGCGGATAAATCTGCGCTGCGCTGCCACAGGCACGGCAGGCGGCGACTGGATACTGAAATATTGGATTACGGATTTATGAATTTGTGCCTGGGAAAGATGAAAGGACCTCGCGTTCGATTTCCTCAATCAGGGTGGGCAAGTTAGGTTGTTCAAAGCTAATACCAGCCGCCGCGGAAGTGAGGAACGCTCTTAAGTTTTTAACTTTATTATACTTCTCAATACTAAAAGAATCTCTCACAGAGTTCTCCCCAGTTGAATACCCAAAGGGTGCCCGATTCAACAGGGCAAGCAGGGGCACGGAGGTATTCTGAAAAACAGTAAGCAGGGTGAGAAAATAGTTATTGGTTATTGGGGGAAAAGATTGGTTAATCGTTATTCGTTAACAGTGGAAAGAAAATTGTGAATTAATTCAGAAATTCAGAATTGATATTTATAGTTGTGTAGCTGAATCTTTTGTTACGTGAGACTTTTTAAATTCTTTGAGTTCCCTTACGTCGAATGTATAGGCCCTACCTATCTTATAGGCCATTATTCGACCTGTTTTCACCCATCTTCTGAGGGTCACTGACGATACCCCAAGATATTCTGAAGCCTGCTTAAGATTAAACGGCTTTCTTGCGATTTCATCCTGCCATCCTTTTATGTCCAGAATCTCAGGGACATCCGGATGAGGAGCTTTTATTCCAAACTCCACGATATGATGTGCAACTTTCTCTCTTTCCTTTAAGGGAAGAAGGTATAATTCTTTAATGATTTTTTGTGCTGTTAGCATTTTATTCTCCAATTTCTTTCAAATACTTTTTAAGGTTTTTATAAAAATTTTCATGCGGACCGACCTGATACAAGACAAGGTAGTCGTTTTCAACCCTGTAAGCCATCAGAGTCAATTGGCTGACTATCCTAAACTTATGAACCCTAAAACCTGCTAAATCGCCTTTTTTAAGTTCATCGACATCAGGGCTTGCCAGGACATTTTCGACTGCATCTAATATAACCTGCTGGAAGTGGCGTGGAAGCTTTTTTACATAATTCTTGAACCGTGGCATTTGAAAGACTTTCATGATTCATTGTTATCATAGCTTATCATATCTTGTCAAGTTGAGGGATTTGGGGATTTAGGATTTGGGGGATTTAGGGATTGAGAATTGAGGAATTTAGGGATTGGGGGAAAACGAGTTTAACCTTCAAGCTTTTCTTTTCGAATTCTCGTCTTACCTCGATCAATAATTACAACATTCGATAGGATATCTTCTCGTTTTATATCATTTATTGCATCAGGCGACCTTGGATTCATATACTACTTCTTCGGCAGCCAGCGTGGCGGCATATTTAAGGCAAGCCTGAATATCTCCTTCAGTAAGCTGGGCATAGGCATGAAGAATATTTTCGTAAGTTTCACCCGCCGCAAGTAGATCAAGGATGATGTGGACTGGGATACGGGTTCCTTCAACATGCGCCTTACCGTGACAAATCTGGGCATCTGTAATGATACGCCTCATTG
>JBDROD010000039.1:0-12997 GCA_043810415.1 Candidatus Zixiibacteriota bacterium
CAACCCCAGATCGTTTTGTCCGGCAAAAGACGATATCCGGTTGAATATCTCCCCGGTCTCTTTAGCCATGCCGAAGGTACCGTCTTCGATCCCTTTCTCCACCTCCTCCGAGGTCTTTCCCCAGAAGGCGATCTCCAGATCATGTATCGCCCCGGCTCCGTTGGTGGAAAGCAAAGTGACAAAACCCTCCTGCATCAGGTCGATAAGAATAGGGGAGAGCCCGCATTTGATCGGGTGAGCGCCCAGCATGAGGATGATCGGTTTATTTTTCCGTTTGGCAACGAGGATAGAATCAATCAGCGATCTTAGATCATCCGCTTTCAAACATTTAGGTAAGCTTTTTAGAAAATCATCTATCTCCGAATCAGGTCGAAGCGGTTTCCCGAATTTTGAGATTTGGGTTTTGCTCTTCCTCTTCCCGATGGGATAGGTTCGGATCTTTCTTAGATCAATCTTGGCGTATTTTGACATTCTATGAGTGTGTTGTTTAATTCTGTTATTCGTCTATCGCTATAGGTTTCGGTTACGTATCGGTTTCGTGTTTCGGTTTTGATTTGGTCTTTTTCGGTTAACTATGCCCACTGTCGACATACGATACCTAACCGCTGACCCTGACTTTTTTAACGAAACCGACAACGGATCAGCTAACGGAAACTTCAATATTTACCCACTTCTCCCAATTTGTAACCAGTCAACTCGGTCGAGATCGAGCCGATGAATACCTTGCTTTTCATCAGCACCGGCATCTTCACCTCGTCATCTGTCAGCCAGACGGTCAAGCTCCCTTTCTGCTCGAATATCCCCGGTGTCTTGAGCATCGGTTCCACCACCACACAATCAAACTCCCCAGCCGGCACCTTCACCTTTTCCTTGCGCAAGACCTTAACCTCCAAAGGGTAGGTCTTTTTATCGGTGTGATTATCGACCATGATGGATTTACCCACCTGCAGATCCTGAGTCCTGACGAAATAGAAGGCGGAGAGAACGTCCTGAACGTATTCCGGCACCTGAAAGGTATCCCGGCCGTTATAATACAAGGCCAAGTGTTTGTCCTGATCGAAAGTCATCGACATGTCGGATTTGAATTTTCCCTCCCTTATGTGTTTGTCATAACGCTGGGAATAAAGCCCGTACATATCCATGAACGATTCCACTTTATCATCCACTTTGAAGAAGACGGAAAAGAATTTATTCGATTGAGCGGTGGAGACGATATGAAAGCATTTTCTGCCGCCCAGTTTTATCATATCGGGGATCTCCATCACCGCGGTCCCGGCATTGATCATCCCGTATCCCACCGAGAACTCGAGTCTTTCTCCCACTCCAAAAGCCCGGTTGGTAACCACCCGTTTGAGCTTGCTCTCCTCGGGCGAACGGAGCTTTATCTCCACCTGAGGCGGGGTTAGGGGAATTTCCTCATCCGATAGGGAAGGGTTAAGAGCGGAGTCTTGTTTTCCTTTGGTTGATTCCTCGTCTTCTTGAGTTGGAGTTGAGATATTTTGACCGGATGTATCGGGAATAGCCCGGTTTAAACAAACCACGAGAAGTATTATGGAGATCATTAACAGCGCATGCTGGCATCTGCCGAAAAATTTCATTTTTCCCATTGTCTAAAAATCCAAAAAAACTGAGAGTTAGCTCTTATCCGTAAATTTTAAAATTTCCGGTAATATCCTCTTTACCTCCTTTTGGATTTCCATAAAACTTCTTTCGTAATCTTCCACGCTCCCCCCGATCGGATCTTTAATAAACAAAACGCCCCGATTTCGCTCTTCGTTTGACAGGGGACGGGATTGGGGGAAAAGCTTAAGGAGAAAAGCTTTGCTTGCGGACTTTTGGTCCACCCGCTTGATAAAATCTATGTGTTCCTGCGCCATGGTCAAAATCAGAGAAGCTTCTTCCAATATCCTTCTGGTCAGCTGGCGGGAGCGCTGCCGGGAGATATCCACCTCATTCTGTTGAGAGGCCTGAATGGCAAAAGGGGAGGGGAGCATGTTTTCCAGAGTACAGGTTCCGGCTGAAGAAGACTTAATTTCCGAAACACCGTGATCCTCCAACATTTTCCTTAGAATCCCTTCCGCCATGGGACTGCGGCAGGAATTTCCGGTACAGACAAACAGGACTTCGAATTCTATTTTTTCTTTTTTCGGCATGGTGTTTCCCCTAAGATTTTTGCTATCTTAATCTTTCCATCCCCTCGGATTAGAGATAAACAGGTCAAACGCATTCGGAGAGAATTGCATAATTTGAGTCTCAATATATTTACGATTCACCGACATGAGTCATGTGCTTCATACCAGAGCGATGCGAAAAACAACGAGTCAAGCTGAAGGAGTAGGGGAACGAGAGTTTTTCAGATATTCCATCAATTTATTGCACAACCGGGTTTTCCGGATATACTGCGGGATGTCGTAAGGGGAGAAAAATCCCTCGTTGGTAATCAACTGCTGACAGTAAACTAAAGGTATCTTTTCGAAATAGGGATTCTCCACCTTTACATTCTGAAGCTCATCTTCTAAAATCTCCCTGGGATCTCCCTGGGTAAAGGATAAAGGCAGCCAGGTGGAGGAGATGAATTTGCTTCTCTCGCACGCCACGTAAAGCGGAACCTGATATTCCTTGGATAGCAGGCAAAGACATAAGGTGCCGATCTTATTGACAAAAGAGGTCTCGGAGACCGAATCTGCACCAACCAATAAGAGGTCAGCCTTCGGTACATAGACTCCCATCGAAGCATCGGTAATCAGCGTTACCGGAATTTTGGCATTCCCCAGAAATCGAGCCAATACCCGACCCTCCAGCATGGGCCGAGATTCGCATACGATCGACTCAAAAGATTTTCCCTCCTCTCGGGCTTTCTTCAAAATCGCCAGAATCGAGCCGGAGGAGGAAAAGGTCAGAACCCTGGCACCATCTTCTATCAGTTTCTCACCGTGCTGGGCGATAAGCTGAAGGGAGCTGACAGAATTGTAATTGAACTCCTCCGCCTTCTCCTTAGTAAACTCTGCCAGCTCTTCTAAGGACAGGGTAGACGAAAGCTCTTCCACCGAATATAATACAGAGTTTACCAGATTGAAGACGGATGCCATATGGGGCTGGGCGGAAACCAGCTCCACCCCCAGGGTCAACAGCTTCTGAAAATACTCCTGGGTGGATCGGGCATTGTGTCGACCGGAAAAAAGGATGAAAGCCGAGGCGGCTTTACGGGAGATCTCGGATGCCCCGGAGAGACGATCGCTCCTTATATCCTCTAATGTCTGGATGTAGGAGGTTTCTGATGATATCATTATTCCCTGTGCAAATCAAATATTCTGAAATGAGATTAAGAATTGGATTCTTGACTTACTTCCGGATTCTCAACTCTCGTTACTCTGAGAGTGTTCTTGAAATGAAGCTTGGTGAATCGATTCAACGCTTCTTTGCCCATCTGCTCCACTATCCTTCGGGCTGCAGAATCCACCTGATCGGAAGCGCCTTTGGGAAGCGGGAAGCCGCACTCCTCCGAGAGCTTCTCCATCCTTCGTAAAAACTCCGCCCGGGCAACGATGGAGGCAGCCGCCACCCCCAGGTCCGCTTCGGCACCGGGTGTCTGGATCAGCTCGATTTTCTTTCCCATTTCCATCAGGGCGTTTTTTATGTACTGTTCGGAGCCGAACTGGTCCGAGATGGCTTTCTTGCATTCCACCCGCAAAAGCAGGTTTTCTATCACCCGCGCATGACCCCAAGCTAAAAGGGAGTTTAGGTTTTTCATTTTCTGATACAAAAGGTTGTATTTCTCCGGACCGATGACTACCACCGAGTAAATGCAGGTAGAGCGAATCCGGTAGTCTATGTCTTTGATAACGTTGTCCGAGATCTTCTTGCTATCCCTTACCTTCAAATTCAAAAGGAGGTTCTTGGTTTTGGAATCGACATGCACTCCTCCGATGACTAAGGGACCGAAATAATCCCCTTTGCCCGACTCATCCGTCCCGATCCATCCGGTATCGGTTAAGGCTTTTGGAACGGAGAGAATTTTTTCCCTGATTTTGTTCTTTTCTGCTTGGTTCTTTGGCAGGTTTGGAGCAGTAGAAGCTTTATCTGGCATTCTATGTTTGAATTTTCTCGGTCTGCTTCTGGGTTGTGTCCCAGGTCGTACTTTCGGATGGGTAGGTTTATTAGGTTTATAAGGTTTTTGTATAACCGCGACTCCACCTTTAGGTTTAAACTTTCCCTGATTTCCAGACGGTTCCATATTTATCCTCAAGTGTGTTTGGATTTAGTTCCCGCCTTTTTGAACTCTTTCTATGTATTCACTGGTGCGGGTATCTATCTTCACATACTCCCCCTCACCTATAAAGAGCGGGACCTTTACCACCAAACCGGTTTCTAAGGTGGCGTTCTTGGTGAGGTTGGTCACCGAGTCACCCTTTATCCCGGGTTCGGTGGTGACGATTTTCAAAACCACGGATGCGGGCAGATCCACGTTCACCGGTTGACCCTCAAAAAACATCACCCGATACTCGGAGTTCTCTTTGAGATACCATTTGTAATCACCCAATTTCTCCTCGCTTAAGGTTATCTGCTCATAGTTTTTCGAGTCCATAAAGTGGAATTCGCTTCCATCCGAATAGAGGAACTGCATGGTCTTATCCTCGAAATCCGGCTCCTCGAACGTCTCCCCCGCAGAAAAGGTCCTCTCCAGAACCGCTCCCGTCTTTATGTTCTTCAGCTTGGTCCGGACAAAAGCTCTTCTCTGAGCGGTACGGGCATGCTGAAAATCAACGATATAATACACCTCCCCCTCCAGCTTGACCCTCAAACCCTTGCGAAAATCAGTGGTAGAAAGCATTAACCAACCTCCAAAACAAAAGATGAAAAAACCCAAGCGAAATCATTCGATCGCCTCTCCTTGTGTAAAAATCAAATATAACAAAAAATACGATTCAGGCAACAGTAACTTTGCGTTTTCTATAAAAAAGAGTAATTCAAAGGATAAACTCATCTATGTTGTAAATTTAGAATGCTCTGATAAACAAAAGATTATGTGCCCCTAAAGCGGGGATCAATCCCCGCCCTATATTTTTTCGAAGCAAGTTTACAGCAGTCGCCTTTAATTTTACTAATGATCTCCGTTTAGAAGTGGTGATCCTGCAAAGTTCAAAAGCCCCCAAATGGAGGCTTTTGATATATGCGTACTGCTATACCTATTGCTCATCTATTTCAAAAACGAAGTGACCTCCACGGTGCCCAGCTGTTCTAAAGAAAGCTTAACTTGATCGGCCCTGCTCACCACCACCATTTTAAGATTGTCCGGATCGATATATTTCTGAGCTACCCGCTGAATGTCCGCTTGGGTTACGGCGTTTATGTACTTGGTGTAGTTGGTGATGTAATCTTCACCCAGGTCATACAGTTCCACCACCAAGATCTGGGTAGCGATCTGCTCCGGAGTCTCGAACTGTAGAGGGAAATATCCGGTGTAGAATGATTTGGTATCGGCTAGCTCTTTGTCTGTTACCCCCTCGGAGCGGATCTTCTTCAGCTGGTCAATGATGGCGGTGATGGCTGCTGTGGTGGAATCGTTCTGAGTAAAGGTGCTGACGTTAAATGCCCCTCTCCATTTCAAATAATCATAGCTGGAGTAGATTCCATAGGTTAGACCTCTCTTGGCCCTCACCTCATCCATCAAACGGGAAGCAAATCCCCCTCCTCCCAGTATATAGTTCATCACCCTGACTGCGAAGATATCCGGGTTTTTTCTGTCGATGCCCAAATGCCCCAGCTCTATGTAGGTTTGGGTCAAATCCGGTTTGTCTACCAGAAGGATCTGGTATCCCTTTATAGCCGGAGGTTCTATCAGGGTGGGGAGGGTAATCGGTGTCCCGCTCCATGAGGAGAACTTGGCCTTAACTTTCTTTATCACATCCGCATTCTTAACGTCTCCCACCACGGCCAGAACGGCGTTACTAGGCACGTAATATTTTTTGTGGAAATTCACGATGTCATCTCGGGTCAGAGTAGTGATGCTCTCCTCGGTACCTTCCGTGGGGAGACCATAAGAATTGTCGCCGAAGACGAATTCGCGGAATTTTTCACCCGCCACGTTGCCCGGATCATCCTTCTGCTGTTTGATCGATGCTAAGGTTTGCTTTTTCAGCCGGTCGATCTCCTCTTCTTGGAAAGTGGGATTTAACATTATATCAGACAGCAAACCCAGGCCGGTATCGAAGTATTTAGCCAGCACCCGGCTGGAGGCAAAGGTGGCATCGCGGTCCGCTCCCGCATCCAGACTCCCTCCGATAAAATCTATCTCCTCCGCCACCTGCGTGGCGCTTCTGGTCTTGGTTCCCTTACGCAACAGCCCGGCAGTCAAATCCGCCAATCCGGCTTTGCCGGAAGGGTCACAGGCAGTTCCCGATTTTAGAATCAAACGGAAAGCCACTAGGGGAAGCTCGTGCTGCTCGATCACGATCACCTTAAGACCATTATCCAGCATGGTCTTCTTAATGGGAGGGAGCTTTATCTCCTGGGCACTGGCGGTAACCATACCTCCCCATAAGATAAAAACGATAAAGGAAAGGAGAATGAGATTTATCCATACGGATTTCGATTTTTTTAACTTCATGTTAAGCTCCTTTTTAAACTTAGAAACCACCATTTAGATCAGCTCACTTTAACTTACCGGGTGGAAGATGGCTCACCCGGCATCTCCGGAACCAAAACGATCAGGTTCCGGTTATTCTCACCAAAATATTTCTTCGCTACCCGCATCACGTCATCAGCAGTGACAGCTTGATATTTATTGGCCTCGTCAAACAGCTTGGTGTAATCGTTCAGCTGGGTTTGATAATAGCCGATCTGTTCCCCTTTATCGCTTACCGATTGCAGTCCGAAAACAAACTCGGATTCCAGCTGGTTTTTTGCCTTGGCCAGCTCCTTGGGATCAACCGATTCGTTTTTAAGTTTTTCAACTTGTTCGAACAAGGTCTTTTCGCCATCCTCTGCAGTCTGTCCGGGCTGCATGATGGCAAAGGTGAAGAAAAGTCCGGGATCTTGCAAGACGAAACAGTCGCCCGTCACCATCAAAGCGGACTGATCCTGATATACCATCTTCTGATAAAGCCGGGAGCTCTGACCGTTGAAGAGAATCTGAGCAGCTACCCGCAGGGGATAAATGTCGGGGTCTCCCATCTGGGGAATATGATAAGTTACCATGAAAGCAGGCATCTGCCCGATCTTGTGCACATAGGCGATCCGCTCCCCCAGCTGTTCCGGCTCTACCGTGCCCACCTTGGGAGGGGGAGGTTGAGAAGGAACGTCGTCGTAATATTTGTGCATCAGCTTCATCACCTCTTTGGGATTGACGTCTCCTACTATTACTGCAGTAGCATTGTTAGGTGCATAATAGACCCGGTAATATTCCTTCAAATCATCCAAGGTAATGTTATCCAAATCAGACATGTAACCAATCACGTGCCAGTGATAGGGATGAGCAACAAAGGTGGTGTTAAGGGCTTGCTCAAATAAAAGCCCGTAAGGAGAGTTGTCGATCCCCATTCTCCTTTCCTCCTTAACCACTTCTCTTTCCGAAGAAAAAGACTCTTGGGTAGGATTCAAGTATTTCTGCCTCTCCGCTTCCAGATTGATCACCAACTCCAGTTTGTCGCTGGCGATTCTTTCCCAGTACATGGTGAGGTCAAAGGTGGTACCGGCATTGTCTATTCCCCCATTGGCTTGGACGATCCGGCTATGCTGCTCCGGTCCAACGTTCTTTGATCCTTTGAACATCATATGCTCGCATAGATGCGAGATTCCGGTGATGCCGGGTCTTTCGTTCTTTGAGCCTACCTTTCGCCATACCTGGTATGTTACCACCGGGGTGGAATGATCCTCGGAGATGAGAACGGTCATACCGTTATCCAGGGTGTACTTCTCCACCGGAAATTTGATCTGACCCCAACCCATTTGACACAGAAACAAAAGAAGCAGCGAAGCGAGAATGGATCGAGTAAGGAATTTGGACATGAATCCCTCCTGGTTTGAGTTTTACTTATGTTTATAATTGTTTACCCATTTTAATACAATACGTTTGCCCCAAAATTAAACTAATATATAATATTCACTACTTGATGTCAACAGAGTAAGGGGTCAACAAAAGGATACTGCCATCCTCAAAGATATTATTCTTTTTCAGCTCATCTAAGATGGACTGCAGATCCGGGGAGGAGGACAACATAGTTCCCAAAGTTATGCCGAAAGAAAATTTCCTCTCAGGGAAAGAGACGATCTCCACCTCTGAATCCTCAGGCAAGCCCGCTTTTTCCCTGGCGATGGCGAGGGCTAAATCCAACCCTCCTAAAAGATCCACCAGACCGTTCCGTTGAGCCTGTTTCCCGGTCCACACCCTTCCGCGTCCGAGAGAGTCCACCTTCGCTTCGGGCATATTTCTCCCCTGCGCCACCCGATGTACAAATTCCGAGTAGAATTCCTTTATCTGCCTTTGGATTATCTCCCTCTCCTCGTCGTTGAACTGCCGCGTGGCGGAAAATATGTCCGCGTTTTTTCCTCTTTTGACCGTTTCAATGTTAATTCCGATCTTCTGGTACAACCCCTGAAAGCTGAATTTCCCCGATATCACTCCGATGGAGCCGGTATAGGTGGCAGGCATGGAGACGATGGTATCACCAGCACAGGAGATCCAGTATCCTCCGGAGCCGGCGACGTCCGACATGGAGACTATGAAGGGCTTTATACCCTTGGTTTTTACGATCTCTCTTAATATCACGTCGGAGGCAATCCCGTCACCGCCAGGACTGTCAACCCGGAAGACGATGGCTTTTATGCTCCTGTCTTCCCGCGCCTTTTGAATGGCTTTGGATATAGTCACCGAGCCCATATAGTCCCCCAAAAGGAAATTCCTGCCGCTCTCTCCGGAGCCGATCATACCGGTGGCATAGATGACGGCAATCTTCGGTGGGATGGTCCAGCTATATTTGTAATATTTTCGCTTCTGATAAGATCGGTTTGCCACTTTATGAGGCACAAGCCCGGTGCTCTTCTTGATCAGATCATCCAACTGGTCATAGAAAAGCAGGGTGTCCACCAGATTGGAGCGCTTGGCTTCAGTGGCGGTGAAAGGTCCGGAATCTATTTTGGTTTTGGTCACCTCCTGAGTCCACCCTCTGCTTTGGGCAATGCCCTGGGTGATCTGATCATACAGATCATCCAAAAGCGAGTTGACCACCTCCCGATGTGCGGGAGACATGCTGGTGCGGGTGAGAAGGTCGGAAGCACTCTTATAATCCCCGATATGTTCCAAATCCGCCACTATACCCAGCTTTTCCAAGGTTCCTTTTATAAAGGTCACCTCTGCCTCCAAACCATTCAACAGCAGATATCCGGTGGGGAGAAGTACGATTTTATCCGCGGCGGTGGCTAAATAATACTCCTTGTTTCCCCCCGACTCCATGAAGGCGATCACGTACTTTCCGCCGGTTTTGAAATCAAGGATGGCGTCTCTGATCTCCTGAACCTTGGATATCCCCCAATCCAAAGACTCTAGGCGGAGAAGCATCCCCCGGACGGAATTATCATCTTTAGCGCGCCCAATCGACTCCAGCAATTCCATCACTGTAGGTTTGGTCTTTCCCAAGATGCCCACCCGGCTGTTTTCCTCCACCAGCTTTCCGGAAAGCTGGATTTCAACGAAATTGTTTTTTCTTTTCAACAGTGTCCGGTATCTATCTTCACTTAAAGTTAGGTAGACAGTCCCCTGACTATAATCGTAATCCTGGGTGACCGAATTATAAGTGCCGGCTCCTAGGGTAGGAAGATTGATCCTTCCCCCCACGCCGAAATTCCCCTTATCGTCTATATCCCCGGAGAGGATGAATCCGTCCAGGGGTTCCACCTCGGCTCTAAACCGGTAAGCAGCGTTCTTTATCTTCTCTTTCTCCCCCAGCGAAGCATCCGCAGAGAGGGTTAACCGGTCGCCTGCCGGTCTGACCGCTATCCCGTAATCAAAGGAGATCCGGGTCTTCTGGCCCTCGAACCGGGTACGGTTCAAATCCTTAGCTACTGCTCCCACAGAGAGGAACTCAAAAGGACGGGCCAAAAGCCCTACCTTCCAGGAGGAGAGCTTATCGTAATCTTCGTGCCGGGAACCGAACCAGCTGTAGCTTGTTCCCCAGAAAAGACCTCTGGAGAATTTTCCGCCCCCGGACAGGGTGTATTTTCGGTAAGTCCGGTCCGCAATATTTCCCAGCCATTCCACCGAGAATCCCAGTCCGCCGGTGGATAAAAGCCAGGCATTGTCCCCTTCGAAGCTGGAGTCGGAGAAGGTGTGGAAGAATGAGGTTTGGAATCCCCGAATCATTCCCAAACCTGCGGGATTGAATTTTATGGCGGAGATGTCGTCCGAGGTTGCGGCTGAATTGTAGGGGAGAACAAAACTCTCGGTCGGTGATTGATAGCCCCATACCGAGGTAACGGAAAAAACCGCCAAAAGGATAAGGATGCTGACTCGCCTTCCCATTTTATTCCTCCTCAAAAAAGAAAGCTTTATTTATTTTACATCATGAGCGGTTCTATTCGACTTTAAGAAAAGTTTGGAAATTACAGGTGGAACATCGTCGTCCCATGGATGCTCGTAAAATTCAATAAACAAAGTATTTTTCGGTGATGGTCGCATTTCGATGAAGATATTAAAACTGAGAAGAAAATGATTTTGTTCCTTACTAAAAAGATATGCAATCGGCGGATTATTCCTGGAAAGTATATTCTGCTACAGCGGTGGAAATCCGTTGCCGGGATTTCACCTGTCGGTTATTTCCCTTCTAACTGGATTTGTCCAATTCCGTTGATATCGACTTCAATCTCAGATTCTTCCTTTCCACAGATCCCTTCGAGGGAGGTTTGGTTCAATACCGTCGGCCGAATGATGATTCCCCGGGTGATTATTTTGCCTCCCCGACCCACGGTGAACTTCAATCGGGCGGAGAGATCCTCCGGGACCACTAGATTGACGTTACCATAGGTGTTTTGAACGTAGAGCTGAGCATCTTTCATCTCGGTAATGTCTAAATCTATTTTAGAGTAAACCGTTTTAAATTCATTCTTACCGTCAATCAGAGTGATATCGGAAGCATCGATGGGGCTGTAGACGGTGCTCGCTTCCAATTGTCCCTCGAACCGTTCCACGTCGATTTTCCCATAGCTGGTTTTCAACAAAGCTTTCTCGTCTTTGGTATCCACATTGCGTACTGAAATCGAATTATAACTGGTCTCAACGTTTAGACTTCCCCGGACATTCTCCACATCCACCTGACCATAGGTTGCGGTTATACTGGTCTCTTCGGAGATATCACTAACCAGGATATTGCCGTACTGGTTCTGAATGTCTATTTTCGTGATGGGCCCGGTGATATCCAAATCGAAAGCCTGGGTCTTGGTCTCTACAGTGAAATTATGCGGGATAAAGATATAGAGAGTGGCATTTATTCCGTAGTTTGAACCTTCCCAGGGGGCGGGATGGGGGGTGGTCAGTTTCAAGTTAACCACTTCCTCCTCTCTATCCAACTCCAATTCCACCATGTCGGTAAACTTCTTAGCTTTCTCCTGGGCATCGGCTCTTGCCCAGATTTTGAATTTCACCAGGCAATCGTCTTCATCCCAGACCTCCAGGTATACTTGCCCGCCCAGATTAGCCGGAGTGATCAAACGAAATCCGTTCGCCCCTTTCGCAGAAACCTGGGCTTGTGAGTTTTCAGTATATTCTTCAGAACATAAAACGATGGGGGAGGAAATTAAAATCCCCAGCAGTATAATAAGGATGGGAGGTAAAAAATGCGAAGCTATACAATGATTTCTCATTCTACTCTCACATTTAGTTGTTACCCCGCTTCTTTAGTCGTTAATACGATCCGGATTCGATTTAAGTTTCGTAAAAGTAAGTCTAATTAAACTAGGCAGGATGAGATTTTCTTCATAAGGTTTTATTGGACTCAACGAAGTTGTTTGGTTTTTTTATCTAGGATGAGGAGTTGCAGTAATTTCTAACATCAAAAGGGATTTTCCCTCACCGATAAAATCTCGAATGCCGAAGAGAACGTTCATCTAATAGGATAATTATGATTACTAAACCCGATACTGATCCCGAAGTTCAATTCACTTTTTCTTCTGGTTTTATTTCCTCGGTGTTCTTGTTGCTCCGGATCCTTCGAATTACCCAAAATCCCAATCCACCGACGATGATGAGGACAACGATTATCTTCTCGTAATGCTTGACCTGCCCGATCAAAGCTTCCAAGCTGGCGCCAAACACATAACCCAATCCTCCCATTACCACTGCCCAGACCATACAGGAAAGAAAGGCAAAAGGTAAAAATTCCCTCCTTTTCATTTTGATCAAGCCCAGAAAAGCGGCAGAGGCAAATCTTAAACCGTACAGGTACCGGGTGATGAAGATAGCCCAGATCCCGAATCGGTTGAACAATCTTTTGGCTCGGGGATAATATCTTCGAGCCTGGGGAAATTTCCAGAGAATCCCCACCCCCCTGGTTCTCCCCAGATAATACAGAGCCACATCCCCCAGATATGCTCCTGCAAAAGCCACCAGCACTACCAAATCAAGTCGCAGGTAACCTCTTTTAGCCAAAAACGCCGCGGCGATAAGGAAGGATTCTCCCTCTAAAAAAGAGCCGAAGAAGAGAGCGATATAACCGAATTGTACAATAAGATCCTGCATAAGGTATTCTGCCTTTAGACCTTTGCCAGGTGTTCGTGGTTAATCTGTCGTAGGTAAAAGACGCTTTGTTCTCTACCATTCCTCACCTTGTCGTCACGGAGGTGAGTATCCTTTAGCACAGCCGTTTAGCGGCGGACTGCGGTGTGCACCATACGGTACACACGTGCGGACAACCGACGGCGGGCGAGTTTTTGAATTTTATCTCTCTTCCTGACAGATCATGTGATATTTACCTATCTGCTCCAAATTGATCATCCCGCGCAGCTTTTT
>JBDROD010000040.1:0-4465 GCA_043810415.1 Candidatus Zixiibacteriota bacterium
ACGCCGATAGCTTTGGAGAAGGAGCTGCGGTTTGCCATCCGGGAGGGAGGCCGGACGGTGGGAGCGGGGGTGGTGACCGGGGTGATAGAATAGTCCACGGTCCACAGTCGACGGATGGGATAGTTAAAAACAAAGGGATTAAAGTAAGATAATTCCGAATAGAAATTTAATGGTAGTCTTTTCTTAAGGATTAGAGATTTATGCCCAGAGAGATAATCACTTTAGCTTGTGAGGTCTGCAAGCAAAGGAATTACAGTAATACCAAGAATAAAAGGAAACACTCGGAAAGGGTAAACTGGAAGAAATACTGTCCTTTCTGTAACAAACATACCATGCATAAGGAAACCAGGTAGAAGAAAAGTATTTTCTTCAATCTTAACGGTAAAACGGTTCGTATCAGTGCATGATTAAATGCCAGCAGGAAAATCCGATTCTAAATTACTCACTCAACTGCTGCAGAATTGATTTTGGAGGTGAAAAGCATCGAAGTTGCAAACGACTCTTTTGGATATATGAAAGAGTGAAGGTTTTGCATACATTTCATGTTGGTTCAACCGATCAACTTATAAAAGTTTAAAACGGGCCTGTAGCTCTAATTGGTAGAGCGCCGGTCTCCAAAACCGGATGGTGGGGGTTCGAGTCCCTCCAGACCCGCTTAGGTGAGGAAATTTATATTTATGCTGGAAAAGATGAAGCAATTCGTAAAAGAGGTCCGGTACGAGTTAACTAAAGTCACCTGGACCACCAGGGAGGAATTGATCTATTCCACCCTCATCGTGATACTGGTTTCCGTAGTGATGGCGGTGTTCACCGGGGTCGTGGATGTGGCACTTTCCAATTTAGCCGCTATGCTTATGGGGTAGGATAGAAGTACGATCATTTTTCCCGGGGAGGTTGGATAGAATATAGATGGAAAAAAAATGGTATGTGGCTCATACCTATTCCGGTCATGAGCAGAAGGCAAAAAGATATTTAGAGAATGCCATAATCACCCAGGGTTTGGAGGAGATGATGGGAAGGGTGCTGGTTCCCACGGAGACGGTGGTGGAGATGAAGCAGGGAAAAAGATCCACCACGGTGAGGAAATTCCTTCCCAGCTACATTCTGGTGGAGATGGCTTTGACCAAGGAGACCCAACACTTAGTTTCCAACACTCCGGGGATCACCAGTTTTGTGGGTGCCTTGGGGAAACCGGTTCCTCTGAAAGTGGAGGAAGCCGAGAGGATCCTAAAGCAGATCGAGCGGGGTCACACCAGGGATTACGAGGAGGTTCCGTTCAAGCCCGGGGATCAGGTTAAGGTGATCGATGGACCTTTTACCGATTTTTCCGGTTTCGTAAGCGAGGTGGATCAGGAGAGGAAAGAGCTGAAGGTGATGGTGAGCATATTCGGACGTCCCACTCCGGTGGAACTCGATTTTCTGCAGGTTCAAAATGCTTAACGGATTTTATAGAATGATTATGTGCATATACTGTTTCGCAAATTACACCTCCGACCCCCTTTATGTCAATATGAAGGGGATAGTCAGCAGAGGGAGCCATTAGGCTAAATAAAAAGGAGACAGATACCAAGTGGCTAAAAAGATCGTAGCAAACGTGAAGCTTCAGATCCCGGCGGGGAATGCTACCCCTGCTCCGCCGGTGGGTCCGGCTTTGGGGCAATACGGCATAAACATGATGGAATTCTGCAAATCGTTCAATGCCAAGACCCAGAGCCAGACCGGCTTGATAATCCCGGTGGTGATAACCATCTATGGGGACAAATCCTTTTCCTTCATCACCAAAAGCCCGCCTGCCGCGGTGCTTTTGAAGAAGGCGGCCAAGGTGGAGAAAGGATCGGGAGAGCCCAACCGGGTCAAAGTCGGCGATGTAACCAAAGCCCAGGTTAAAGAGATCGCGGAGCTGAAGATGAAGGATTTGAATGCTTCCGACATGGAGGCAGCCATGCGGCTGGTGGAGGGAACCGCCCGGAGCATGGGGATAAATGTTGTGGACTAACTATATAGATAAAGTCAAGGAGAATAAATTCGAATTATGAAAAGAGGGAAAAAATACCAAGCGGCCAAGGAAAAGCTGGGAAAGAGAAGATCATATTCCCTGGAGGAGGCGGTCAAGAAGCTGAAGGAATGCGTCTATGCCAAATTTGACGAGACGGTGGAGATATCGGTGAGGTTGGGAGTCGATCCCAAGCAGGCGGATCAAATGGTGAGAGGTACCACCGTTTTGCCCAATGGGACCGGCAGGAAGGTCAAAGTTTTGGTCTTGACCAAGGGGGAAAAGGAAAAAGAGGCCAAGGAAGCCGGTGCCGATCATGTGGGATTGGAGGATTACATCGAAAAGATCACCTCCGGCTGGCTGGACGTGGATGCGGTGGTAGCCACCCCGGACGTGATGGGACAGGTGGGTAAGCTGGGAAAGATCTTAGGCACCAAGGGAATGATGCCCAATCCCAAATCCGGAACGGTTACCTTCGACGTAGCCAAAGCGGTGAGGGAGCTCAAAACCGGAAAGATCGAATACCGGGTGGACAAGGGGGGGAATATCGGGGTTCCGATCGGGAAGCTGTCATTCACCGAGGAGCAGCTTTTGGAAAACGCCAAAAGCCTTTTAGATGTGATCGTCCGGGCCAAGCCGACAGCCGCCAAGGGGACTTATTTAAGGAATGCTTCCATCTCTTCGAGCATGGGACCAGGTATAAAACTGGACATATCGACGGTCACCACCATGCTCAAATGATGGCAACTTTCTTAGATTACCTAAAGATCGACTTAAAAAGGCGTCCTTTTTTGTTTGTTTCTGTCAGACAGAAAGTGAGGAAAGTAACCATTACGGAAAAATTTTAAGGAACGACTTATGTTGAAATCGGAAAAGGAAAAAACGGTAGACGATTTAAAGGAAAAGCTGTCATTAACCCGAAGCTTGATTCTTACGGATTTCAGAGGACTGAACGTGGAAGACCTCTCCAGGTTACGCCGGGATTTAAAAAAAGGCGGAGCGGAATACCGGATCACCAAAAATACCTTGATCCGCATGGCCGCCCGGGAAAGCGGATACGAGGCGATCGTAGATTACCTTAAAGGTCCTACCGGCCTGGTCTTCTCCTACCAGGACCCGATATCTCCGGCGAAGGTATTGTATGAATTCCTCCTGAAGAGCGACAAGCCCAAAATCAAAACCATCTGGCTGGAGGGGAAGCTTTTTGGGGAGAATCAGCTGAAGAGATTAGCCACCCTTCCCTCCAAGGAAGTGGTGTTGACCCAGATCGTCGGCAGCTTGAATGCCCCCATGGCTAATTTCGTGGGAACTTTGCAGGGGATGCTGAGAAATTTAGTCGGGGTGATCGATGCCATAAAAGAGACCCGGACCCAGGCAGCTTGAACTTTGTACCAAAAGGAATCCTCATGCAGGTAAAGGAAAAATGTACCGGTACAGATAAATCCGGTTGGATAATTGGATAAAGTGAGCTAAAAAGTTATAATGCGTTCTTTCTGTTCCCCGATGGGGTGGTGCTTCTAATCCCGCTCTTTGCGGGATTCACCCAGCCAGCCGAGCAGAATTAGGTAAGCAGGTAATAAGGATAATTACTTTTTAACGGAGGTTAAAAGATCATGACCACTGGTTCAGACAAACCAACCAAGAAAACCACCACCAAAAAAGCAGAAACCGCATCCACCGAGGAAGAGATGACAGATAGCACCAACAATGTGGAACAGGTAATTGGAATCATCGAAAAGATGAGCGTTTTAGAGTTAGCCGAGCTCAGCAAGAGCCTTCAGGATAAATTCGGCGTCACCGCTGCCGTGCCGGTAGCTGCTGCTGCCGCTTCAACCGGAGCAGCCGAGGCAGCCCAACCGGCAGAGGAACAGACGGAATTCACCGCCATCCTCGCCATGATCGGAGATAAGAAGATCCAGGTGATCAAAGTGGTAAGAGAGCTGACCGGATTAGGTCTCAAGGAAGCCAAGGATCTGGTGGACGGCACACCCAATCCGGTGAAAGAGGGTGTCTCCAAGGATGAGGCGGAGAAGATCAAGGCCAAATTGAGCGAGGTGGGTGCTACCGTGGAGATCAAATAACCGTTGGGGGAATTCGGAGAAGTTATGGGGATGTGAGTCCATGCCTTCCCCCAAGGATTTTTGTGGACATAATGCAGTTCCCAGGTGAGATCACCTCAAGCTACAGAGTACAACCGGATTATGACCAGGCGATGAAACCGGGAAGAAAATTTGCATTTTCCGGTTTGCAGTAGGAGCTCCGGTTTTAGGTTGGCTTTAAGTTTTTATATCGTGACGATTCGATCGGACAAGAAAGAGATTCTGGCGAGGAAATGAATTATCATCGAAAGCCAGGAAGAAATTCCTCCCCGTTACCGGAGATTCGTGTTCCTTAATTAAAATGAGCGAGAAGCAGTTTCAATTTTAACTCTTGCGGTGAAAAGATCAACCTGTCCTTTCCTATCCTACGGAC
>JBDROD010000041.1:0-2491 GCA_043810415.1 Candidatus Zixiibacteriota bacterium
GTAACGCCGGATGTCCCGAATTCCCGTAGGTTATAGCCGTTGAGGGTTATGAAATTCCACTGGGGCACATTCTTCCTGATGAATTCGATGTTGTCGCACTGAATCCGGAAACAGTCCCGGGGTGCGATGAATTCGGCGCCGCTGCGGATCACTTCTTCCAAGGTGGTGTCATTCTGGACGCTGCCCCGCAGCTTCTCCCAGGGGATGCCCCGCTCCTCGGCGAGGGCCAAGAACATGGGAAACAGGATCGCCGTGTTGGACGGATAATGGGTGACGAGGGAGACAGTGATTTCGTCCAGGCGGATATCCTTGAAGAGGATGTCCATATCCTCTACGGAATCGACGCAGACCCCTGACATCCCCACCTGACCCTGTGAAAAGGGATCATCAGAGTCGTACATCTGGATCGTGGGAATGTCGAACAGAATGTTCAGCCCGGTCGCACCGTGGTCCAGCATGAATTTCCTCCGCCCGTTCGTGTCCTCGGGAGACCCGAAGCCCGTGAGCTGGCGCATGGTGAATTCCCGGCCGCGGTACATGTTCGTGTGTATCCCCCTCGTGAAAGGTGCCTCGCCCGAGTTGCCCAAGTCTTTCTGGTAGTCGAAATCCGGGTGTGAAAGGGGCGTGTAGATCATTTCCCGGGGTATGTTCGACCCCAGGACCGTCCGGGGCGTCTTCAGCCAGTTCTCGCGGTTCTTTTCCCGTACCGTCGAGTGCATCCATTCGTCAAATTGCCGCCGTATGCTATCCAGGGCAACCGGATTGTAGAGGGAAATCCGCTCTTGGGCGTCAATCTTTCCGGTCAGGATATCCCTCGTGGTTTTTTCATTTTCCTTCATAAGCCAGCTTCCCCTCTCAAAGCGCACGGCAAGAGACGATCTGTTTCGGCTCCCACGATCAGGATAGACCGTTATCATTTAAGCAGATCACGTTGGTATCTTTACTACTGCCTCGCCATCCAAAACGATAACCGCATGTTGATTTCTACATATTGTTCGCAGGTGAACCCGATTCATTTTTGTATCTATAGCCGCTATTTCTACACGTGCGGTAATTGTGTCACCTATATGAACAGGTGCATAAAAATTTAATTCTTGTTTTAAATAAATTGTACCTGGACCAGGTAGTTTATTGGCGAGCACTGTTGATATCAACCCCGCCGTTAACAGGCCATGCGCAATGCGTGTTTTAAAGCGGGTTTTTTGTGCATAAAGCTCATCTACATGAACCGGATTATAATCTCCAGTAATTGCGGCAAATTGATATATATCGCTTTCAGTAATAGTCTTTGAATATTCAGCAGAATCTCCAATCTTCAATGTGTTGTCAATATCCATAACAAGAGACCTGGTTTATTTCGAGGACGAAGACCGTGAGGCTTTCCCTATCCCGATTTAAAATTACATCACATTTTTTTATCCCATATCGCGATATACCATTTAAAAAACCCAAAAGAACGAACTGTTCCCATTCTTTTCAACACCTTGGATTGGGATCTTACGCTGATGTCATTCTTGATATTTGGCACTGAATACACCCTTGATATTCCCCTCTCCTTTAACTTCAAACAGACAAGACTGATCGTAATTCGTAAGATACTGCGGCCGCGATACTCTGGGAACGTTTCTCCCGCAAGAAATATTACATCGCTAGAAACAATTGGTAAACCTTCGTAATATCCATTTAATCCCCCGACAAGTGTCCAGATTACATTTACTAATTTTCCATCTTCTTTTGTCAACCACAACGTAGCACCACGATCAACCAATCTTTTCAAAAAAACCATCAAAATTTCTTTGCTTTTTAACTCAGTAAGTATTTCGATATCTTTTAAAGGGATGTCTTGCATTTTTTCGTAGCTTTCTACAAACACATTTTCTCTCAATAATGATTTATCAACTTCCATCGTTGACAAATCGAGATAGTACATAACTCCCTTATCATTCAGATGCCACCATATTCTCTCTAAAGATAACTTGGTCAGCTTTAACCATCCATGTTTTTTGTGATACCAGATCACCTTTCTTATAAAAGACTTTACACCCATAATCTGCCTCCTCAAATTGTTCGATATTGTTTAGAAGTATAATACACAAGTTGTAATAAAAAGCTCACCCCTCGTTGTTCCTTTCTCATCGTTCCTCCCTCAACGACAGATACACTCCCGCCCTAAATATGCTCTTAAAGCAACCTGACTACCGCAACATACTATCATTTCCGATATCTCAGGAATGAAAGTCCAAAGAAGCCTAATAGGCGACCCGCGTTATAGCTCAGCTTAGTCAGAAGTTTCATCCAGATATGCTTTCCAGTAACGAATGAAAAAGGAAGCAAGAGAGAGTAGCCAAAGATTAGAAAAATGGATTTCATTATAGGGGTTAGCGATCCCTCGCGGCGAACTATTTCACCGTAAATTGTTCCAATTCTAAAATCTTTCCTTAAATAGAATGATGGATACCATCGTTCTTGGGGTACGGTTTCGAAAACTATT
>JBDROD010000042.1:0-3386 GCA_043810415.1 Candidatus Zixiibacteriota bacterium
AGCCCAAACCGTAACGGCGTTAAGATCGCAGTCCGTGGTGTCTACGCAACACGGGACGTCCATCTTGATCCTCTTGCGGAAGACCCGGTTGTTGTTCAATACGTCATCCAGCTTCACCCATCCCTTGCAGAAATTGCGCAAATCCACGATCATGCTGTCCACTTCCAGCTCGGGTTGCCACGGGTTGGAAAGACCCCATCCGATGATCTGGAGGCTGTCTCCCAATGCGACAATGCCGTCGCCGTTGGCATCGTAAACCAACTGAACCTGCACCGAGTCGATGTTCGGTTTGCGGGTGTCGATTCTCCAGGTTAAATCCGGGGCATGCATGATGCAGATGGTGTCTTGGTTTCCGGCGGTGTCGGAAGCATAGAAGCACAGCTCCCACTGTCCGGTATCCGCATCGATTCCGGGATAGGTACCGTCGTTCTTCTTGTCTGGGATGATGAACACCGTATTGTAGCTGGTGTCGCAGGGTCCACTTTCTACCCAGCATCCCAAGGAATCACCGCCGGCGTTGTTGTCCGTCTTCTTCAGCTGAATCAGATCCAGAAGGAATATCTTCTTGGAGTCGATGACGGTGATGGGAGTGGCTATGTCCGAGGATATGCTGGTGGCGCAGATCGTAAGGGTATCTTCTTGACTGATGGTGTTATCGCCCCAACACTCCGTCTTTTCGAGAACGCAGAGATGAATGTCATACTGCGGTCCCTGAGTGTCAAAGCATAGTTTGTATCTGCAGCCCGGAATCCCGGGATTGAAGCTGGTCGAACAGTAGCCGGCCGGGGTTAGTCCGGTATAGCGGTTATAAAGCGTATCCGGGTTGACTTCGTTGGTCAGAACCAACCGCGTCGGGAGAATTATAGCTTCCAGACACTGTCCGTTATAACCGGATGGGTAAGCCGCCACGCTGTCGTGATGTGCCGTGACAGCCACATAGAAGCGGTTGGTATCGGGAGCGCAAACCAATCCGCAGTCGTGGATGCCACCCAGCTTCAGGGTATCGTTGCTGTCGAACTGCAGGTTTCTTGTGTCGTAGCTGGCAACCAGCTGGTCGTAACCGGAGCCGGTTCCAGTTTGAAGTCCCTTCGAGCTGTTGCTTTCCCGATAGATTTGAACCGATGCCACCGAGAAAGCTTTGGTAATAAAGCTTTTCAGGGTAATCGATTCAAGACAATTGGAGAGACAAGAGTCTACATTGGTTATCTGAATCCCCAAGAGAGCTTTCGGGGTGGTGGTATTCTTGCTGATCTTGGCAAACGGAACCCAGCTGCTGTCCAGCACGGTGAAAGTTGCCGCCGCCATAGCTTGGCTCACTAACAGAGGCAAGACCAGAAATGCCACCAAAAACATGGTGATTCTTAAAGGTTTCATTTTACAAACTCCTTTGTAAAATGGATTGAATGAATTCTTCAAAAAGTTACTTGTTTTTTCTTTTATCATCTTTTTTCTATCCCCTCCTTCCTTATATAATGTTTTCCATTCTTTAGGGTGACTTATTATCCTTTCGTTTCACCCTAAATTCGTCGTTTTCTTATGTTCCATTTGATTTGAAATCCCCTTTGGCTCACCTCCTTCGTCTAAAAAAGATTTTCGCTTTCTACTTTTCAGAGTTTTGTTCTTGTTTTTTGAAGAAAAACTCCTTTTCCTATCATTGGAAGCTTTTTAGTCTATCCTAACACATCACCCCTTTCATCTCCACACCAAGTAAACCTACACTTCACCCTTAGTTTTAATGTCGATTCCGTAATGCGAGATCAAATAGATAAGTTCGTTTGTATAGGGCTAAAAGTTAAAATTCTCCCCTCCTGAAATTCATAACTTTCTATGTGGGTAGCTCTCTCTTTCGCTTACGCCTGTTGCTTGTTCCCCTATGAAAAAAGAGGCTCACCCGGAAAGGTGAAATCCAATTTTTCCGAACCTGGTGAAAACCAAACTCCTATTTTAAAAAAGCTAAAGTAAAACCATCCAAGTTGTTAAATTGGTGTCCAATATAAATACCCCCCAAATCTTTGTCAAGAAAAAACTTCAAGATTTTGAAAAATTTAAACTTACACTTTTTTCCCATACCCAAGATTCGCTTTTTAATTTTATCAAAATTTAGTTTTTTTCATCCAGATCATCCAAACGCTCAAATTTAAATTTGTCCTATCTTTGCAGCCGGCAGGGAATCATCGAGTGAATTTAAAATATGGCTGGGGGAACCACCCGGGGAGTCCCGCAGTAGCCCTGTGTTGATAGGCATGTGGGGAGGAAACAGGATTTTCTTTCATCGCATTGTTCTTTTGATTTCAAATTTTGCACAGACTTCAAATCCATACCTAAGTTTATGTATGGCATATTCCAAACATATATCGGAATTATCGGCAAAGTGCTTGGATTTCTTTAGCCCCCAAATCCGACCTTAAGGATTTTAAAGGTTTGCCCATACATTTCCCCTCGGTCGAACCCGATCTTGAGGTTGATCTGAAAATTCAAAAAGATATTGAATTTGAGTCTTCTCCGAAAAAGTTGCTAAATAAGGATACAAGGATACAAGGATTCGAGGGGCATGAGTTCTAAGATTTTTTCTAAACGTTAAAAAAGTGACTTAAGCATTATTCCCATGTTTTTTATCTTTTCCGGAAGTATTTCAAGTATTTCAAATTTCTACTTATTTATTTCCCCCGTTCTCAACTTATAAAAATTCTTGAAAACTCGCTTGACCCCTTGACCACTGCTAATAAGAGGCTAATGGGGCGAAGACCCTTTAAATTCAAGTGCAAATTGATTAATCCTGATCTCCATAACTGCCCCGGGCGAAGAGAGATCAAGGAAGATAGAGCAAAGCTTACGGTGCACCGGGGGCTGGTCCGCCCCGGAAGAGATAATTTATCAGGTAGACCACGTCCGCCACGTCTATCTTCTCATCGCAATTGACGTCCCCCGCATCGAAAATCGAAGGAGGGGGTCCGTCCTTGAAAAGATAATTGATCAATAACACCACGTCCGCCACGTCGATGGATCGATCATTGTTGGCATCCCCTCTTTTCACCGCCACCACCACCCAGAGGGTGTCCTGATCCTCAAAATAGGGATTGGCTTGGGATACCGCTTTTAAAATGATCCGGTCAAGGTCATTCACCGCGGCGGTATAAGGAACGTCAACTGTGACAGGCAGGGTATCCAGCTCTCCCGGACTCAGATTCAGCCGGATGGAATCCGGGCTCAAATCCCATTCCATCTGTCCGGTTACGGTCACCTCAAAGGTGTCGGAAACCTTCCCCGTGTTCTGCACAAAGAAGTTCACCTCCACCTGGATGGCATTGACCGTGTATACGTTCGGCCCGGCAGAGACCACCACTCCGTGCAAAGTGTCGGTGGAAGAAACCTGGCAGGTAAACATG
>JBDROD010000043.1:0-13709 GCA_043810415.1 Candidatus Zixiibacteriota bacterium
ATTCTGGGCTTCTTTATCTCCGGACTTTTTGTGGCTGCCGACCTGATCATCTTCGAGGTGCTGAAGGTAGAGAATTTTCTGTTTCGATATGGCCAACTGCCCCAGTTCGTCTATTCCAACTTAAACGGTTTCGGGCATTACGGCCCTCTTATAATCTGGTACTCCATCTACTGGCTTCTCTTCGCCAGCATCCTCGGTGTCTTAACGTCGCTTTTGTGGCGCCGCAACAACGAAACTGCTCTGAAATTCCGATTTAGGGTAGGCCTGCAGAAGCTGAACACAAGGTTTCATGGGGCATTGGGAATCCTGATTGTCCTGTTCTTGGCTACTGGCGGATATATCTCATATAACAAGTACATGCTGAATCAATATACATCGAAAGACCAAAGAAAGAAAATCGAGGCCGATTACGAAAAGAAATATACGCAGTACCAGAACGCTCCTCAGCCCCAAATGGTCCGGGTGAATCTTCAAGTGGACTTATTCCCTGAGGAGAGAAAAGCCCTGATCAAAGGTTATTATGTCCTAAAAAACAAGACAAATCAGCGGATTGACGAAATATACGTCAACCTTTCGGATCAATACGTTTCCCAGATCAACCGGCTCGAATTCTCACCGCCAGCCGAGCTCACACATCAGGGTCGGGAGTATGGCTTCCGCATATTCGAACTTGAGAATCCGTTGAAGCTGGGATCGGAAATCCAGCTTGATTTCGACTTAGAAGCCCAAGCCAAAGGATTCACTGAGAACAATCCCAAAGATCAGCTCGCCCGAAAAGGAACCTGTATTCTTCTTACCGAGGAGTCTCCCGACTATTTCCCGCTAATCGGATACATTCGAAATCTGGAGATCACCGACAAAAGAGACCGGAAAAAATATGGACTGCCGGAACGACCTAAAAATCCCCCATTGGAGGAAGCGGACCGGTCAATCTGTTTGTTCGAGAATGACCTGACAGAATACGATGCCTTTATCAGCACAAGCAAATCTCAGACGGTTGTCAGCAACGGGAGCCTCATTCGTCAATGGACGGCAAACGATAGAAATTATTTCCACTACAAGTCTGAAGGTCCGATGGACAACGAGTTCGCGTTTGCTTCCTCGGAATACGAGGTAAAAAAAGACCAGTACGAGGGGATCGGTATTGAAGTCTATTATGATCAGAAGCATCCGGATAATGTGCAGCGCATGATCAGGGGGGTGAAGCGATCCTTCGATTACTGCACCAAAAATTTCTGTCCCTTCCCCTATCGATTCATCCGCATTGCGGAGATACCCAATTACGTTGATTTTGGAGCTCGCTCCCAGCCCACCCTCTTTACCTGGTCGGAGAATGCCGGATTCATCAGCAACCTCGAAGATCCCAAAGAAATCGACATGGTATTCGGTATCTGCACACACGAAATGGCACATCAATGGTGGGCCTATATTGTAAGACCTGCCCATGCCGAGGGTGCTGAAATGCTTACCGAGACCATGGCCATGTACGTTGAAGTCATGTGTCTCGAAAAGGAATATGGGAAAGACATAGCCCGTAAGTTTTTGAAAGAAGAGATGAACAGGTATCTAAGAAGACGGAAAAAAGACGTTGCCGGTGAACGACCCCTGATGAGAAGTTACGCAGATCAGTATTATCTGAATTATCCGAAGAGCACGGTTTTGATGTATGCACTCCAGGACTACTTGGGTGAGGATTGCGTAAACAGGGCTCTGAAGAAAGTGGTGGAGGAGTATGGGCACAGGGAAGACGTATTTCCCACATCCTTGGATCTGGTAAACGCCTTCAAGACCGTCACACCGGACAGCCTCCAGTACTTAATCACCGACCTGTTCGAGACCATCACCCTGTGGGAAAATGAAGCAAAATCAGCTTCCTATGTGGTACAAGACGATGGAAAATACATAGTTTCGCTGGAAGTCTCCGCCCACAAATTCCGTGCCGACAGCATCGGCAACCAGACCGAAATCCCCATCGACGACTATATCGACATCGGTGTTCTGGGAGAGAACGGTGAAGAGCTTTACTTGAATAAACACAAGTTAACCCGGAGCGAATCGGATATCGAAATCATAGTGGACCAGAAACCGGTTCAGGCCGGAATCGATCCTCACCTGATTTTGATTGATCGGGAAAGGGACAATAACTTAGTGGCGGTCACGAGAAAATAGAATGATCTCAAGAATCGGTGACTATACCACTTTCACCAGAAGGGAACAGAACTTAAGAATGGGGTGGATGAGGGGACTCGAACCCCCGACCACCAGGGCCACAACCTGGTGCTCTAACCAACTGAGCTACACCCACCGTGAAAAGCAGTCAGCAGTCAACAGTCTTTAGTCAATAGCTTTAAACCATAAACCATTGACTGCGGTACCTTTTTTACTCGTCAAGAACCTCGCAGGTATTAATAATAAATATTTACGTAAAGTCAAACCATTTCATAAAAAACAGGGGCGAACTGCTGTTCGCCCCTACCCTCAATTCTCACTGTTCGTTTCTCATATCCAACATTAAGCTGAAGTATATTCTCCCGCTTTGCCGATTACCGCCTGGGCTGCGGCCAAACGGGCAATGGGAACTCTATAAGGGGAACAACTCACGTAATCCAATCCGGCATGATGGCAGAAAACCACCGAATCGGGATCGCCGCCGTGTTCTCCGCAGATCCCCACCTTCAGATCCTTTCGGGCAAAGCGACCTTTCTTCACCCCCATCTCCACCAATTGCCCGACACCTTTGGTATCTATGCTCACGAAAGGATCGCCGTCTAAGATTCCGTTTTCCACATAATATTTTAAGAACTTCCCGGCATCATCCCGGGAAAACCCGAAGGTCATCTGGGTTAGATCGTTGGTGCCGAAGGAGAAGAATTCCGCTTCGGCTGCGATCTCATCTGCCACCAGACAGGCCCGGGGAAGCTCGATCATGGTCCCGACTAAATACTTGACCTCCACCTTGTATTTCTTCATGGTCTCCTTAGCCACCCGCACCACCACCTCCCTCTGGTTGTGGAACTCGTTTATGTGACCCACCAGCGGTATCATCACCTCGGGGACGACCTTTTTCCCGTGCCGGGCCAACTCGCAGGCAGCCTCGAAGATGGCGCGGGCTTGCATGGCGGTTATCTCCGGATATACGATTCCCAAGCGGCAGCCCCGGTGTCCCATCATCGGGTTCATCTCGTGAAGCTCCTCCACCCGTGACAACAGTTTCTGCTTTTCCTCCAAAAGAGCCGGATCGGTATCTTCCTTTGCTTTCAAACTAGCGATCTCTTCCACCAGTTCCTCCTGGTTGGGGAGAAACTCGTGCAAAGGAGGATCGAGGGTGCGAATGGTGACCGGAAATCCCTTCATAACTTCGAAGAGCGCCTTGAAATCGCTTTTCTGGAAGGGAAGAAGCTTGTCCAAGGCGGTTTGTCTTTCGGAGGTGGTCTTCGCCATGATCATCTCCTGCACTATGGGCAGTCTCTCCGGGGCGAAGAACATGTGCTCGGTCCGGCAGAGACCGATTCCCTGGGCGCCAAACTTGACCGCCTGCTCGGCATCGTGGGGGGTATCGGCATTGGTACGCACTTTCAACCTTCTGGTCTGATCCGCCCACTTCATGAACTCGCCGAATTCGCCGGTCACCTCCGGCTCGATGGTGGGAACGGTTCCCAGTATCACTTCACCGGTTGAGCCATTCAGAGTGATGATGTCTCTTTCTCTGACTATATGCCCGTCCACCATGAACTGCTTCCGCTGTTCGTTGATCTTGATCGACTCGCTTCCCACCACGCAGCATTTCCCCATCCCCCGCGCCACCACCGCCGCATGGCTGGTCATTCCGCCGCGGGCGGTCAAGATCCCTTCCGCCACCGCCATTCCCTGAATGTCGTCCGGATTGGTCTCGTGTCGAACCAAAATCACCTTCTCCTTCTCCGCCGCCCACCGGACCGCCTCCTCGGCGCTGAACACCACCTTCCCCACTGCCGCCCCCGGAGATGCAGCCAAACCTTTGGCGATAACCGTAACCTGGGCTTTGGGATCAATCCGGCGGTGCAAAAGCTGGTTTAGCTGAACCGGCTCGATGCGCAAAAGCGCCTCCTCTTTGGTGATCAGCTTCTCTTTGACCATGTCTACGGCGATCTTCACCGCTGCCGGTGCGGTCCTTTTTCCGGTGCGGGTTTGAAGCAGGAACAGTTTCCCCTGTTGCACTGTGAACTCGAAATCCTGCATGTCCTTGTAATGTTTCTCCAGCTTGGAGGTGATGGCTCT
Source organism: Candidatus Zixiibacteriota bacterium (assembly GCA_043810415.1). Classification (GTDB taxonomy): domain Bacteria; phylum Zixibacteria; class MSB-5A5; order MSB-5A5; family SM1-73; genus CAIVRH01. The sequence goes on from JBDROD010000043.1 coordinate 4,258, forward strand.
AAGCTCCTTGTAGACCTTCGGCATCTCCCCCGCCAGTTCGGAGATCGGTTTGGGGGTCCTGATTCCCGCCACCACGTCCTCACCCTGGGCATTGGTCAGGTATTCTCCATAAAACTTGTTTTCTCCGGTGGACGGATTACGGGTGAAGCCCACGCCGGTGGCGCAATGCTCGCCCATGTTGCCGAAAACCATCGCCTGCACGTTCACCGCGGTGCCCAAGTTGCCGGGGATTTTGTGTATTCTTCGGTAAGCGATGGCACGCGGGTTATTCCATGATTTGAATACCGCTTCAATGGTCATCCAAAGTTGTTTGAAGGGATCGGTGGGGAACTCCTCTCTGGTTTTTTCCTTTGCCTTGGATTTGAATCCCTTCACCAGTTCCCGTAAATCTTCGGCCAAAAGCGAGGTGTCCTGTTTTATGTGCTTGGTATCCTTTTTTCGCTGAAGAATGTGCTCGAACTCGGATTTATCGATCCCCAGAACCACGTTGCCGAACATCTGCACAAACCGCCGGTAGCTGTCGTAGACGAATCTTTCGTTTTTGGTCTTTTTTATCAGACCTTCTGCGGTTTTTTCGTTCAATCCCAAATTCAACACCGTATCCATCATTCCGGGCATGGAGAATTTGGCTCCCGAGCGGACGGAAAGGAGCAGGGGGTTGGATGGGTCTCCGAATCTCAAACCCATCGACTTCTCCACCCGGGCCAGATACTTTCTGACCTCTGCCTCGAATCCTTTGGGAAGTGTCAGATTGTTCTCATAGAATGCCCGGCAGGTTTCGGTGGAGATGGTAAATCCCGGAGGCACCGGTGCGCCGGCGTTGGTCATCTCTGCCAAACCCGCACCTTTACCGCCGAGAACGTCTTCCATCTTTCCGTCTCCATCTGCTTTCCGGTCACCAAAAAAGTAGATGAACTTGCCCGGTTTTATAGCTATCTCTTTGATTCTCTTTGGTTTTACTTTTCCAGTTCTACTGATCTTAACCTTTTTCCTGGCAACTGGTTTTGCCTTTGGGGACTTTTTGGACTTCTTTTTCATTGACTACATCCTCCTTTGAAGTTTTGAATTTCCTTATTATACGAGGCTTTCGGCAAAAAGCAAGGATTATTTTGGTAGGGTAAGAGAAAGGAACTGTCAAATGATGGGACGGACTTGTAGTGAGTAAAGTGAAACTATTAAACAGATCTCATATCAGGCTATCCGTTGCATCCGTCTTATCAGTTGACCAGCTAACAGGAAGGAACCGGACCACCCTTGAAAAGGTAGTTGATCAAGAAAACCACATCTGAAACGTCGACCATGCCATCGCAATTGGCATCCCCCGACTTCAAGGGATCAGGCGCTGGTCCGTTTTTATAGAGGTAGTTGATTAGATAAACGACATCTCCAATATCTATAACTCCATCATGGCTGGCATCCCCGCTTAGATATGGTAAAACGGTGATATGACCGCCGGAAAAAACAGGAAGTATAGCTGCGCGATCTTCTGTCACCTGCATGGACTGGCTTCCATTACGCCAGCTCACCAGGTGAAAATCTGCATCTCCGGGTGATTGAGGGGTGAGGGCAATGGTTATGACCGGGATCCCTTCCGGGGAGAAGAGTAATTGACTCAGACGAAGTCCGCCAGCCATAGAATTGGAACGTATCCGGATTAATGCCATTGGCATTAGCATGACGGACATTGGCATTCCAAAAAATAGTATCCATTCGATCAGTGAATTTGCTGTTGGGCAAATCGATTGTCAGCACCGCTCCCCCATCCCACTCCAGATTGATTGCCAGACCGGTTAAAGGCTCGTCATTGACTACACCGACCAATATTGAAGATGGAACCCCTGCTATCAAAGTGTCGGATTCCACCCAGACTGTATCGGAAAGACCGGGATCATGATAGGAAGGGGAATTAATAGTGCCGCAGGTGCAGGGAGAGGGTCCATTGAACATGAGATAATCCACCAGATGGTTCAAGTCGCGCATATCCAACCTTCGATCGCAATTTAAGTCGAATCTTCCTGCTCTATTCTGCACCGGATAACCGGACCAGGGTTCATCATAGAAATATATCTTATGGTGCATAACAATGTCCCCTACATCCACACGGTCGTCAGGGGTACAATCCCCCACCAGGTAATTACAGGCAATATCAATCAAACCGGATGAAAATTGTGGGATAAAACTCCCTTTTTCAGCGTCCGTCAAGGATAATCCTCCTTGGGGTGATGTAGACAAGGAATCAAGCAGTACCCCTCCTCCAAAATACAAAGTAAACCACAGGTCACAGAGTTTGCCTGAACCAGAGGGGAGATTGTTTCCTGACGAAACGGAAAAAGACAAAAGCAGAGAGTCGATTGTAAAGGTATCCGAAGCGAAAACATAAGTCAATCGGTTATCCAAGATGGCTGGATCGGTTAAGCGACTGTCTACATAAGAAAAGGAGTCGAACTTTAACCAGCCGGAATATCCATCGATCAAAAGCGGGATCACTGCCGAAGTAAGCTCCTCATCATTGTACAAAAATACCGGCATGGCTATCTTGTTGCTGATCTCTCCAGAAATATTAGCTAATCTCACTGTATCGGCAATCCCCGGATCTTGAGCTTGGGATAATCCAAATGAGAGAAAAACCACAAAGAAAGATATAACGACAATTTTCCGGGACATCGATTATCTCCTTAGTTTATAGTTTCTCTTAACCGATGTGGAATGTCCTTCTGGATGGATGAATTACACTAAAAATATAAGCAAGATCTTAATATTGTCAATACCTATTCTGGTCAAATAAGAATGAAAGTCTTTGACCAAAGATGAAACAGGAATAACGGAAGTCAAATTGCGGATAGCAGGATTATCAGATAATTCCGCTGTCGGAGAGCGTTTGGATCATTCTTTCCACATGGGTGGCAGGCCAGAAGATGCGATCACATTGGGGACACCGCATAAAATTATCCTGGGTCTGGTAAACGTAGGGATATAATCTGTCCTTGATTTTCTCCTTATCCACCCTCTCCAACACTTGATTGCAGATCAAACAGCGGGAGAAAAGCCGATCCTTGGTGATTTTCAGCTTAAAATGCTTCACCACCTGCTTGAGTTGTTCTAAAGGCCTTTCGCTCTCGATTAGCAGGATTCTTTCACCCGGTTTGAGCTGGAAGCGGGAAAGCTCCCCGTCCCGACTCAGAACCACCCGATCGTCTTCAAGCGCCGTTTTGACCAATTCCCCGTCCTCTATCGGATCGAAAAAAAGGGTGTCGTATCCCAAGGTTCTGAGCCATTTGGTCAGCTTCCCCAGATTATCGTCGCAGACAAACTTCATCATAGAACTGGATGTAATTTGTGGGGGTAAACCATGTAGGGGCGAACCTTTAGGTTCGCCCTCAACTAAAATACGATGCGGGTGGAGCTAAAGCTCCACCCCTACAATTTCCACCCCTACAATCTAAACTGCATATCGTAAAGTCTTTTGTACAACCCGCCCTGCTCGAGCAGACTCTTATGATCGCCTATCTGGACGATTCTGCCGTGCTCTAATACCACTATCTTGTCCACATGCTGAATGGTGGAGAGTCGGTGAGCGATGACGAATACGGTGCGTCCCTTCATCAACCGGTCGATGGCTTCCTGCACCAAAGCTTCGGATTCGGAATCCAAAGAGGACGTAGCCTCATCGAATATCAGAATGGGCGGATTCTTGAACAGAGCCCGGGCGATGGCTAATCTCTGCTTCTCTCCCCCGGAGAGTTTCACCCCCCGATCGCCTATGATGGTGTGATAACCTTCAGGTGTCTCTAAGATGAAGCTGTGAGCATTAGCTGCCTTTGCCGCTTCATAAACCCGGCTCTCAGATGCATTCTCATAACCATAGGCGATGTTATTCCATACGGTGTCATTAAAGAGTATTGTTTCTTGAGTGACAATCCCCATCAGGTTTCGGAGAGATCCCAACTCGACTTTCTTTAAGTCGATTCCATCTATCTTGATTTCTCCCACAGTCGGATCATAGAATCGGATGAGTAAATCCACCAAAGTGGATTTACCCGCACCCGAGGGACCCACCAAAGCTGCCACTTCTCCTGCTTTCACCTCAAAGCTGACATCGGAGAGAACCGTCTTTTCACCATCATAGCTGAAACCGACTTTTTCAAAAGAGACGCTTCGGTTCAGAGACTCTTTCTTGACCGCATCCGGATGGTTTTTGATCTTGGGTTGGGTATCCAGCACCTCGAAGATCCTTTTGGATGCGGCTATTCCTTGTTGTATGTCGATGTTAAGATGACTTATGGATCGGATGGGCTGCATCAGCGAAAGCATGGCAAAAAGAAAAAGGAAGAACCGTCCCGGATCGAGGTTTCCCGCCAGGATGTCCTTTCCGGCAAACCACAAAAGCAAAACCGCTCCGAATACGCCCAAAATCTCGGTCAAAGGGGGACCCAAGGAGCCCACCCGGGTGAGCTTGACCATGGTTTTGAAATACTCCCTGCTGGTATCCACGAATTTTTTGATCTCGAATTTCTCCATGACGAACGCTTTGACCACGCGGATGCCGGAGATGGTCTCCTGCAGGACCGAGGTCATGCTTCCCATCTTCTCCTGGGTAATGACGCTGGACTTTCTCACCTTTTGGCCAAATTTACCAATTATCATGATAGCCGGAGGAAAAAGGAGAAGCGCTATCACCGCCAGTTTCCAGCTGGCCCAGAAGACCAAGAAAAGATAAACCAGCATCAGAAACCCTTGACGCAACGCTTCGGCAAAACCATTCGCCACCGCCCCCCGGACCAAGGTGATGTCGTTGGTTATGCGCGAGATCAAGACACCGGTTCTCTGCCCGTGGAAATACTCCAACGGTAACCGGTGAAAATGGGAGTAGAGTTTGTTCCGGATGTCCATGATCACCCCCTGCTCCACCCGCACGATCAGAAAACTCTGGATATACCAGAAATGATTCTTAATCAGAAAGATCAAAAAGACCAAAACGCAGAATCTCCCCAAAGTCTCCAACTGGGTCTTTCCCACGATGAAGCGGTTGAATTTCTCCTTGACTGCCTGGGGTAAGAGCACCATCAAACTCTCTTTTCCTTTCTCCGGATTTTCCTTCTGCTCGAAGATCGGTTGGGAGATCTCCCCCGGTTTGGAGAAGACTATCTTGGTGAAGGGGACGATCATGGTGATGGAGAAACCGCTCATCCCAGCAAAAAGGAGCATGAAGAGCATGGAAATAACCAGATATTTCAGGTGGGGCTTGAGATAACTTAACAGCCGGAAGTAATCTTTCATATGGTCCACAGTTCGCCGCCCTGCACCGGACGGTGCAGGGCACAGTCCTCTGCTTTCCTCTCCCCTTTGGGGAGAGTATTGAGGTTATGGGATTTATGTAGAATGCTGAAAATTCTTAGGTAACATTGTCATCTTGTGAGACGCAATCATCTCCTGAAATTCAATTTCCACCATTTCTACGGGTATCGTTCCATTAGTCGCTTTTACAATTCTATGCTTTTCCCCTCGAGGACCGAATTTTACCGGGTCGGAGTTCAAGAACAACGCCAAAGTAGGCGTTCCCACAGCAGCAGATAGGTGCATGGCTCCGGTATCGGGTGAAATAATTATATTGCACCTTTTGATCAAAGCAGAGAGAGCGGGAAGATGAAAAAGCTCCGAGATTATCTGTTTTCTCTTGGGGTGAATCTGCTTTATGATACTCTTCTCCTCTGGTCCCCAGAGGAATATAACCTTGGCGTCGAACGAATCCGTGATCCAGTCTGCCAGCTTTTGGAAATTCTCCACGTGCCATCTCTTCTCCCCTCTGCCTCCGATATGCATCCCCACCAGAAAATCCCCAGGTTCAACCCCCTTCTCCCTCAGAAACTTCTCTATCTCGTCCTTCTTTGAGGGATCAATTTCGACTGAAAGCTCCTCGGAGGGAAGATTCCCTGCCAGGAAACGCAGTAAATCCAGATGCAGCTCCGAAGCATGTTTGTTTATGCCGGACGGGGTGACTTCCAGATTCAAAAAGAGATGGCTCTGCGGTTTTTGGTAGCCGATTCTGTACCGGGCACGGGACAGATACACCAGAAAAGTATTGTTAAAGGAGAAATTGCTCTCATCGCTGGCATCGAATGCCAAATCGAATTTCTCTTTTCTGATCTTCCGGATGAACCACACTAAAGAAAGGGGATGAAAGATATACTGTTTCTTCTTGGCGACCAATATACGGTCCACCAGACTAGAGTTGGAGAAAAGGGTATGGAATGTTTGGCTGGCTACATACCAGATTTGGGCTTGGGGGAAGCGCTTTTTCAGAGCGGACAAAAGCGGGGTAGTCAAAATCAGATTGCCGATGCGGTCATCCTGCCTGACAATCAGTATTTTCTTGATCGAGTCTAAATCGACGTCTTCCCGTTTGATCTTTTCTGACCGGACGAAAAGACTTAAAAAATAAAACAGAAGTTTCTTTCCGGATCGTTCTATTTCCTTTAGAAACATACGCCGCCTTTCATGCTTCAATGCTGATATTAATGCCATACGCTATAAAAGTCAATAACTTTGTCCTCTCGGAGGATGGCGTAGCCACAAGTAGGAACCAGATAATTCATTCCACAGGCTTTCGTGGATGCTGAAAAAATACAAATTCGGGGCAGGATATTCGTATGAACGCATACGCGAATTCCCGCCCCTATGAGCATTAATAACTTGCAACTTATAGAGCAGGGCATTTAGCCCTGCGACTATGGTTTTTCAGCAAACCCTATCAGTCCCGCCCATAACCTTTTACTGGACTAATATTAGAAACAAAGAAAGCACTTGACAAGAAAAATTGATGATATATATTAACTTACTGAACGGTAAGTAAGTAATAAGAATGCCCAATGGATACAAAAGACAGAATCACCAGAACCGCCTTACGGCTGTTCCTGGAGAAAGGGTACGAGAGGACCTCCCTAAACGACATAGCTCACCAGGTAGGGATAACCAAACCCGCCATCTACCATCACTTCAAAAACAAGGACCAGCTCTTTCACCAGGTTTTGACCTTGTTCTTCGAGGAGATGGGTAAATGGAGTTCATCCCGCTTGGGGTCCTGCAGAAATCTCAAGGACTTGCTGAAAACTCTTTTCGAGTCACTAAAAGCTTTCCGGGAGGTGACCGGGATTATTTTAGGACAACATCAGCACAAGACCGCATATAGTTTTTTGGAGCTTTTTCTGGCTGCCAGCAAGAAGGACCCCCGTATCCAAAAGCGGATCGAAAACGGATTCATCATCACCCGCAAATTTCTGAAAGAGAAGCTTCAGGAGGCACAAAAGAAAGGGGAGATCCGAAACGACGTCGATTGTGAAACGCTCTCCTTTGAGATTCACGCCCTAATTGAGGGAACCGGTCTGATCAGTTACTTGGACCGATCAGTGAACATAGAGACCATGGGGGAAAAGATGTTTAACAATATATGGAAGATGCTAAGGAAGTAAAATTTTTTAAATCAATAGCTTACCTACCGGTAGGTAAATAATCAAGGAGATTGTATGAACAACCATAACCTGCTTAATCTTTTGAGACTGCCGGCTGCTTTGGCTCTGGGGCTGGTCATATCGGCAATATCGCTGAAGGCACCGGGAACCTTGATCCAGCCGGAAGCTTCACCTCCGTGGCTGCCTGCTGCTATAACTCACTTGATCATGTGGGTGCTCTCCATTCTTATAATAGTACTCCTCAGCCGGGGAAATCCGGCTGAGTACGGTTTCACCAAAGGTGACTTCCGGTTAACCGGTGGGATATTCCTGTGGGTCGTTCCCACTGCGATCCTGTCCACCCTTGGTTTTATTGCTTCACGTTCCGGAGTGGAGCTCAAGGGTGGTCTTGGATACTCACCGTTTCAGACCATAATATTCGTCTGGATATACGCCACCGTCTCGGAGGAGATCTTCACCCGGGGACTTCTGCAGAGTTATCTTATTCCTTTAACCAAGTATGGAATCGATCTATCCAAAGGGCTGCGCCTGAGCTTGCCGGTGATATTCAGCGGATTGTATTTTGGAATGATGCATATCGTTGCCATAAAGAAAATGGGTCCGCCGGTAATTCTGCTGACAACGCTGCTGGGACTGGTGGCTGGATATTATCGTGAGAAAACCAAAAGCTTGATTCCCGCCATGATCATTCACTCCCTTTTCAATATCGGTGGCTCGCTCCCCATGTGGATTCTATCCCGGATAATTTAAGGAAGGTTCTTTCTTAGAATTTAAAAGAGAGAACTGGTCTTGATCTTTTTATCTTGATTCTTATCGCTTGAAATATATTTTAAGTAAGCGAATAAAGGTTCAAGGAGTACAAATATGGTCGACTCTTACGATTTCGGAAACATCATGATTGACGGAAAAATTTACACTTCCGACGTGATCATCTATCCGGACAAGGTGAACGGCAGCTGGTGGAGGAAGGAGGGACATGAATTGTGCACAGACGATCTGGAGGATGTGCTGGACAAAAAGCCAGATACGATCGTGGTGGGGACCGGTAATCCGGGATTGATGAAGGTTCTGCCGGAAACGGAAAAACTGATCAAATCCAAGGGGATAAAACTAATCGTGCAGCCGACAAAGGAAGCATGCCAAAGCTATAATCAAATATCAACCTACCAAAAGGTAATTGCGCTGTTGCATCTAACCTGCTGATAATGGGATGGCGACAAAAATGAACTGCTCCGTAGCAAGCAGCAGGAAATTACACCCGAAGAGATTAGGTGACCACCCCTGTTGTCCCCTCCTCAAATAAGGAGGGGACGATGCACCAGCATCAGGGGTGGTTGAATAATTCAGGTTATATTTGCGTATGCGAATCCATAACTTAAGAAGACTTAAAGAAAGAAGACAAAAACTTAGAAACAAAGCTACAAAGGCAGAAGCCGAGTTATGGAGGGTTATTCAGCATAGCAAACTTGGGGGGAAGAAATTTCGCAGACAACACAGCGTTGGTTATTACATCCTCGATTTCTACTGTCCGGAAGAACGCTTAGCAATTGAGATTGATGGGGATTCCCATGAGAAAAATGAATCCACACCATATGATAAGTCTCGAACGGAATTTTTGGAGTCCATGAGGATACGAGTTTTGAGGTTTAAGAATGAAGAAGTGCTCAATAATCTCGAGAGCGTGACAGAGCAGATACGGAAGAGTTTTGAACCACCCCTAAATCCCCTCCTTGAATAAGGAGGGGAAGATGCATCAGCATCAGGGGTGGTTAAAACGTACGAAGTATTTTTGCGAATCTACAATCTACGGAGACTGAAGCCGAGTTATGGAGAGCTATTCAGCGCAGCAAACTTGAGGAAAAAAATTTCGCAGATGCTATATATGAGGGTTCCTCCTATCGCTATACGATATTGCTTTCACCCACTCTTCCCACGCCAGTCTGGCCATTTTATCGCTACAGAATAAGCCCATGATGTTGAAAGGCT
>JBDROD010000044.1:0-3510 GCA_043810415.1 Candidatus Zixiibacteriota bacterium
TGGTGAGCAACTTGTCCTGAGGCAAAGACGAAGGAAGTCGAACCACCATAGGCAGGAAGTTGTCCCCACCATACCACATTCGACAAAACACAAAGAGGTGATATATGTCAAGCCAAACGAAATTGGAAGAAATTGCCCAAAGGCAGAAAAAATGGGAACAGGAGCTTAAGCAAAACCAAAAACCTCCGGAGAGGAAATTCATCACCGTCTCCGGCCAACCGATCAAGGAGCTTTACACTCCGCTGGACGTTCAGGATATCGATTTTAACCGGGACATCGGCTTTCCGGGGGAATACCCTTACACTCGCGGGGTTAGAAACAACATGTATCGCGGTCGCCTCTGGACCATGCGGCAGTTTTCCGGTATGGGCTCTGCCCGCCAGACCAACCAAAGATACCACTTCCTTCTGGAGAAAGGACAGACCGGGCTTTCGGTGGCTTTTGATCTCCCCACCCTGATGGGCTGGGATTCCGATCAGCCCCGTTCCTTGGGCGAGGTGGGGATCTGCGGCGTGACGGTCGATTCGCTGGAGGATATGGAGACTATTTTCGACGGGATCAGCTTAGACAAAATCTCCACCTCCATGACCATAAACGCACCGGCATCAATTCTTTTAGCCATGTACATCATGGTAGGGGAAAAACAGGGGGTAAAGTCACACAAGCTCACCGGGACTTTGCAGAACGATATCCTGAAGGAATACATCGCCCAGAAGGAATGGATCTTCCCGCCGGAGCCGCATATGCGGTTGATCACCGATCTGATGGCTTTCTGCACCGGGCACGTTCCCAAGTGGAATACCATATCCATATCCGGTTATCATATCCGGGAAGCGGGCTCCACCGCAGTACAAGAGCTGGCTTTCACCCTGGCAGACGGTTTTGCCTACGTGGAAGCGGCGATGAAGGCCGGACAGAACGTGGACGATTTTGCCCCGCGGCTTTCTTTTTTCTTCAATTCTCATCTCGATTTCTTCGAGGAGATAGCCAAATACCGGGCTGCCCGGCGTATCTGGGCAAGACATATGCGGGAAAGATATAAAGCCAAAAAGCCGGAGTCATGGCTTTTGAGATTCCATACCCAGACTGCCGGCTGCAGTCTCACCGCCCAACAGCCGGAGAACAACATCGTCCGCACCGCCTTTGAAGCTTTGGCAGGTGTTTTGGGAGGTACCCAGAGCCTTCATACCAACTCTATGGATGAGACCTATGCACTGCCATCGGAGAAAGCTGTCTTCATCGCCTTGAGGACCCAACAATTGATTGCTAATGAAACCGGAGTAGCGAATACCATCGACCCTCTGGCTGGTTCTTATTTCGTGGAAGCTCTGACTAATAAAATGGAACAGGAAGCGGAGAAATATTTTGCGGAGATCGAAAGACGGGGAGGGGTTTTGAAGTGCATAGAGGAAGGATATTTCCAGAGGGAGATCGCGGAGGCAGCTTATCGGTATCAAAAGCAGATCGAGAGCAAGGAAAGAATCGTAGTGGGAGTAAATGATTTTGTTTTGGAGGATGAGAAGGTGGAGATTCCTATCTTGCGAATCGATCCGGAGGTGGAAAGAGATCAAGTGAGAAATCTGCGAAAGCTGAAAGAGCGAAGAGACAATGCTAAGGTAAAAAGCTCCTTGGAGAATTTAAGGAAAGTAGCCCAGGGGACCGACAACACCATGCCTGCTCTGATCGAATGCGTTCGCTGTTACACCACCGAAGGCGAGATCTGCGACGTCCTGCGGGAGGTCTTCGGAGAATATGTGGAACCGCCACTAATATAGAGCTTTTTTTCGTAGGCGGAGCACCTTGCTCCGCCTGACAGAGAGTTGTGGCGGGGCTGGGAGCCCCGCCTACGGAGATATATTCCTCTATTTCGTAGGTCGGGCACCTTGCCCGACCTAAAAGAATGAGATATGAGTAAACTTAAGAGAATCATTTTACCAGATTATTGCTATTTCGTTACAACAGTTGTAAAAGATAGAGAAAAAATATTACTCAACGAAAAAATCTGTTCGTTAGTTCTTGAGGATTTGAAATTCTATCGCATGAAATATAAATTCAAACTTCATGGTTACGTTATTATGCCTGATCATCTGCATCTTCTTATGTCCCTATCAGAAGATGGAAATGTCTCCCGGATTATGCACGACTTCAAAAGTCATATCGCTCAAGAAACAAATATAACCCTCAAAAGAAGTGGTGCTTTTTGGCAGGAAGGATTTTATGATCATATAATAAGAGACGAAAGAGATTTCATAAAGAAGGTTGATTACATTCACAAAAATCCTTTGACTTCTGGATTGGTGAAAGATCCCTCCGAATATCAATTCTCAAGTTTCAGAAATTATTATATGGGAGATGATTCGGTAATTCAAATCGATAGAATTCAATGGTAAACCTAAATCCAACCGTAGGCGGAGCACCTTGCTCCGCTGAACCATGACAATGGCGGGGCTGGGAGCCCCCCGCCTACGGAGTATACGATAAATTCGTAGGTCGAACACCCTTTGCCCTACCTAATAGATCGTAGGCGGAGCACCTTGCTCCGCCTGACAGAGAGTTATGGCGGGGCTGGGAGCCCCGCCTACGAGGGAAGATGAAATAAATATACCTAGGGTCGTGCACCCTTGCCCGACCGCCAATTGGAGAACCCATGCAACGAAAAATCAGAATCCTTTTAGCCAAGCCCGGCTTGGACGGGCATGACCGGGGGGTCAAGGTAATCGCCGCCGCATTCCGGGATGCGGGATTTGAGGTGATCTACACCGGCTTGAGGCAAACCGCCGAGATGATCGTGGAAGCAGCCATCCAGGAAGACGTGGATGCCATCGGGATGAGCATCCTCTCCGGCGCCCACATGACCCTCTTCCCCCGGGTTCTGGAGCTTTTGAAAGGGAAGGGGGCAGACCATATTCTCCTATTCGGCGGAGGCATCATCCCCCAGGAGGATATGGTGAAGCTGGAAAAGATGGGGGTGGGAAAGCTCTTCTCCCCGGGTGCAACCACTACTGAGACGATAGATTACGTGAAAAAAACCATTGGGGAAAGATGGAAAGAGGAGAAGATACTTTAGCTACCTTCTTCATTATTAGCTTTGGTTAGTCGGTTTGGTAGAATCGATTACGGTTTCGGTTAGGTATCGTTTAACGTCTAAAGATCAAAACGAAACCCGCATTCGAAACCGATACATAACCTAAACTCAAACCGTTAAACACCATCAATCTATTAAATTCAACCGATTCCCCATTTCCACAGTACTATTTCTTCAACAATTCTCGTTTTCCCCGAACCCCGGTCACTGCATGTTGATTTCCTAATCCTTGACCCTTGACCCTTTACAACCCCCTATCACAGAATTTCCTGACATTCATGATATTCCTATTGTTTTCCCCCAAAAAAACCATAAATTAATACTTCTGAGGTTTTGACATCGTACTTGTGTCTCAATTCCATGGTAATTGAGAAAAATCAACCAAGAATCTAATCATAAAACCACACAGGAGGACAAAATGACTT
>JBDROD010000045.1:0-7220 GCA_043810415.1 Candidatus Zixiibacteriota bacterium
AGGGACGAGACATCGCTTTGGCTATTCGACATCAGAAAACCACACGTTACCTCCCATTGATTTTTGTCGAAGGTGAGACGGAAAAAGTAAAGCGCATCCAAGAGCATTTGCCCGATGCGGTTTATACCACGTGGAGTAATATAAACAGGTCATTGAAACAAACCATCTCCCATCCTCCCAAAGAGCCGGTGGTACCTCGATCCCGATTAGCTGGCTACTCGGGAACTTCGCTGGTAAAGAAACTTGGCATCAAGGCGAATTCGACAGTAGTTTTGATCAACGCGCCTAAGGATTTTGAAAAGTCACTTGGCAAACTACCCGAAGGTGTCAGATTAACAAGAAAAAACAGCGGTTTTCGAGATATAACCATCTGGTTTGTTAAGCTTACTAAAGAGTTGGATGATCATATCAAAGAAATAGCAAAAAAGGTGGAGAAGGGTAGTTTGTGGATCGTTTGGCCCAAGAAGACTTCGGGCGTGATCTCCGATCTTACGCAAAATCACGTCCGGAAGGTCGGTCTGGCATCGGGTCTGGTCGACTACAAAATCTGTTCCATTGACGAAACCTGGTCGGGGTTGCTATTTACGAAACGTGATTTAAAGCAAGATGTGTTATCAAAACATCCTAACCTCTAATAGACCTATGAATGTTGAATATAAAGAGGTGATTATCTATACCGATGGAGCATGTGAACCCAATCCCGGACCCGGAGGATATGGTGTCGTGTTGATTTACGGTAATCGGCGCAAAGAGATATCGGGCGGATTTAAATGGAGCACGAACAACCGGATGGAGATCTATGCAGCGATTAAAGGATTGGAGGTTTTAAAATCACCGTGCATAGTTACTTTATTCAGCGACTCGGAATATATGGTGAATGCTATGAAACATGGGTGGGTTCATCGATGGAAAGAAAAATACTGGTGGCGTAATAAGAATGAAAAAGCTGCCAATGTGGATTTGTGGGAAAGGCTTCTTCATCTTTGCAGCTTACATCAAGTGGATTTCGTTTGGGTTAAAGCACATGCTGGAATCCCAGACAATGAACGCTGTGATGAGCTATCGATATTATCACTACAACAAGATAACCTGCCAGCAGACGCGGGTTACTCACCAACAACGGAAAACACTTCCTCTTGTAAAACCAAGATCACTCAGGAGGGAGAACCGTGCCGTAAATGCTCTACCCCGGTAATCAAAAATATTCCATTCCATAAACCAAAACAGAATCAGTCTTACTATTATGAGTATTACCTTGTTTGTCCCAAGTGCCAAACCATCTATTTTCTTGAGGAAGCCAAAAGGTTTTATAAGTAAATTATCATTGATATCAGTGGAATCTATTTTAAAAGGTCAACATGAAGATGATTGAGTTTATAGTTAGGGGTGTTTTGTCAGACGACAACTATATCCTTCTTGTCCGTCAAAAAGAAGCAGACTATACGTTTCTGCCGGGTGGGCATATAGAATTCGGTGAAGCGGCAAGATTCGCACTCGTCAGAGAAATAGAAGAGGAACTGGGTTTATCGGTTGAGGTCGGGCAGCTCCTGGGTGTAATAGAACACAAATGGAGCACGGATTATCATCTCAGCCATGAATTGAACCTGATATTTTCCATAAGCTGTGAAGAGCTAAAATCGGACCATTCTCCGGAATCCAGGGAAGGAAATCTTGAATTTTTGTGGCATCCGCTGAATGATTTAAAATCGGTAAACCTGAAACCGCCTCCTCTCTGCGAACTTGTACCCCGATGGCTGAAGGAAAAGGGGATGACGATTGGATGGGATAGTACTATAGAGAAACGTTAGACTGAATGCCACCTATCCATAACGGAGGGTGAATGTGAAAAAAGAATCCAGGAAAATATCCGGCGATTCTTCCTTTAGCCAAAGGGTAATAGATACCATCAAGAAGATACCACGCGGCAAGGTTGCCACCTACGGCCAGATTGCCGCTGTTGCAGGTAATCCACGCGCTACCCGCCTAGTGGTGTGGCTGCTGAATTCTTCTTCTCAAAAAGAGAAATTACCCTGGCACCGGGTGGTGAACAGTAAGGGGAAGATTTCCTTGAAGCCGGGGTATGGATATGAGATTCAAAAGGGGATGCTTTTAAAAGAGGGAGTAAAGTTCGACGATAAAGACACCATCGATTTTGATCGTTTCCTTTGGACACCATCTTAAAGGCATATTTAAAGCAGGTTCGAATTACCATAGGCATACTTCAAACCATACCAAAAACCTGTACAGGATGAATCGAAGATTAGGAGTAAGAGATGAAGAAGAAGAGAAAAATCAAAAAAGTGCAAAAGAGTAAACCGACCCTCGAGGGGGCGGGCGTCCATCTCAAACGGGCATTCGGTTATAACCAGGTGCCCGTATTCGATCCGGTGGTATGGTCCCATCGTGATGAATACGCAGGAGGAACTACAGATCGCTTTCGAGGAGTACCGCAACGGGACTTTCATTAAGCGAGGGAAAGCATAAAAACAATTAAGTCTGGTCGTTCTTGGGAGGGACCGTCCGGACCCAGGTACCGAAATGTTTCAACTCCTCCAGCCTGCACGACCAGGCCAGCTTCCCATCCCAGACGGTCATGTCCGGGCAGCCGTCACACATGTTCTGCGAGCCATTTTCCAGAAAATCAATGGGCTGGATGATCATCACCGATTGCAGGTGCAATTTATTGAAAAGCAAAGCCGGATTTGCCAAGATGGATTTGAGATATCTTTTGCCGGTTTGTCCTATGCCGGAATCAAAAGGGGAGAGCAAAAACGTCCTCTTGCCCGATTGTGCCACCTTCGGGTTCACATACGCCAGGTAGCACCCTTTCAGCAGATGATGAAATGTTTGCACCATCTCCATGAACTTCGAACCGGCATACCCGTAAATCTTTTCGTTGGTTCCCAGCCGGCAGGAGAGCAGCCACTTGAAATCGTCCGGTTTTTCGGTACCGTTGAGATAAGCGCAAGGGGCAAATTCGGGAAAACGCCGGTGAATTTCCTCGACCACTTCGGTGGTCTTCAGGTCGATCCTTCCTTATTTGGCTCCGGCATAGGGGAGCTTGTCCTCCATCAATTTCATCTCGATTTTATTTTCACCCGCATACCAGTTAAAAGGGAGATTCGGCACCGCTGCCCGATAGAGGATGAAAACCATGGTCTGGACCTTGTCGATATGCTTCCCTGCCCATTCGACAAGATCGGGCACGTACTGAAGCGTATCCTGGTACACGGTGGAGTTGAAGGCACAGCACAAACCCCCCGCTTCTTTCAGCATCTCGGCATAGTGCAATCGCAGCTGGTTTAATTCCAGTTCGTTTTTGTTCTCCCACTTCGGTCTCCCCTGTTTGCTGTCGACATGAAAAGTAAATCCATAGGCGCCGGCTTTTTCAGTTCCAGAAGCATCTTCCCGGTCAGCACTGCACCGTTGGTATTTAGAATGGGTTTAAAACCCATCTGTTTAACCATTTTCACGATATCCACTATCTGGGGATGTACCAGAGGGTCCCCGCCGGTAATGGAAACAGCATCGGCTTTTCTCAAGCTGCGAAACGTCTCCAATTCCCCGCGCACGATTTCCAGAGTCTTGTGGCTTTTGGGCACGTTTTCTCGGTAGCAGCCCTCGCAGATTAAATTGCATGCAGAAGTGGGCTCAAGCCAGGAGATGGCATTATCGGGGAGGGTCCAGGGTAAGCGGTAAAGTTTTAGATGGCTTAATTTGGTATTCTCTCCCATGGGTAATCCCGTCTTAAATCAATGATTCACTTGCCCAAAAGTTATATTCATTAGACCGGATGTCAATATCACCTATTTATTGTTAGAGGAATTTCGCTGCTTGACAATATAATATGATCCAACCGAACAGATCAATCTTTTTCAGTACCGATGCGGACTAAAGGCTGAATTGTTGGCTGACAGGCAGGATAAGTTCCTTCTTATCGACGTTCGCCCTGCCGACTTGTGGCGAAACCCCGTACATCTCCATCAAGTCGGAAGGATAGGGCTGGAGTAATCTTCCAAGACTTTCCAAATCCGTATTTGAAGGATCGATCCATTTATCTTCGTTTGCCGGTCTTAAGATCAACGGCATGCGGGGATGGATTCTGCTCACCAGGTCGTCGGCTTCGGTGGTGATGATGGTGTAGGATTGTATATTCTCGCCTTCCGGATTTCTCCATGAGTCCCATAAACCGGCAAAGGCAAAAAGCTCCCTGGATTTTAAAACGATCCGGTATGGCTGTTTTTTCTTCGAAGTTCCGGTTTTGTTCCACTCGTAATATCCGTCCGCCGGAACTAAGCATCTCCTCTTTGTAAATGCGGTTTTGAAAGAGGGCTTCTGGGTTATCGTTTCCATCCGGGCATTGATCATTTTGTTCCCGATCGATTCCTCCTTTGCCCAGGAGGGGATCAAACCCCATCTCATCTGAGTCATTATCCTCTGGTTTTTCTCGTTTACCAAAACCACCGGATTTTTCTGGGTGGGGGCGACGTTATAGCGGGGGAGATGTTCTCCCCCGTTCTCCCGGATTTTGAATCGGGCAAATAGAATCTCTTCTTCGACGGTTATGGTATATCGACCGCACATGGCTATTGTCTCATTACTTGTAGGGTCAATTCCCCGCTTTTAGCGGGATGTTCCACATGAATTGTCACTACAAAAACTCCCGGGGTTTTCAGAATGACCAGTTGACGATGGGGAAAACCGGAAACTGTCCTCCCTGCCGGATGATATTCACCAATCCTATCTGCAAACCCTTTGCACTCCCGGCATAGTTCACCAGTCCCAACTGAAATCCGCTCATGTAATCGGCGTAGTTCACCCACCCGAACTGGAATCCTTCGAATTTCTTGTTCGTGATATTCACCACGCAGTCCTGCCAACCGGAGAAGTCGGAATCGGAAAGGCCTACGAGACCATATTGCAGTCCTATGAACTTGCCGGTGGTTGTATGATTAACCAGTCCCACATCAAGTCCCGTAACCGACACGTTTCTGCCATAAAGCAGGTTTAGACGAACTCCGGTAATAGAATTATCTTCCGGAAAGATCTGAATCGGCGTCACTAATGCGATTTGAATCGGTCGATTCTCTGCATATCCTGGTGCTGAGAGCAAAATGGAAATTAAACCAACTAGTCCCAGAATGACCCAACTCTTTTTAAACATATCTTCCTCCTTAACAAAGATTGTAGAGACAATTCAAGAATTACCCTTACAAAACTCCTCAGCTTTAGTGATTCTCTTTATCACTTCCTCTTTACCCAAAAGCTCCAGAAGATCGAACAGTGGCGGTCCGCCGGTTACTCCGGTAGTTGCTAAACGAATCAGATGAATCAACGTAGCTGGTTTTATTCTCATCTCGTCTGCCTGCTTCCGCAGAAATTCCTCAATTTTCTCCTTTTTGAAATCATCTAACGGTGATAAATATTCCCAGAATATTTTCAGCCTCTCTGCAGCTTCAATTGAATTAAATAGCTTTTTCACTGCAGACGGTTCATACTGATAATCGAATGAGAAAAAGTATTTCCCCTTCTCCGCAAATTCCTTCAAAGTCTTACATCTTTCCTTAAGCAATGAAACAAAACTGATTAGCCACTCTCTCCTTTGATTTACCGTCTCTTCGGTTACCAGATTTTCCTTCATCAGGAACGGAATAATCAAATCCAGCAATTTTTCATTATCATAGGAGCGGATGTATTCTCCGGTCATCCACTCCAGTTTCTCCTTATCGAATATCGGATTGGAGGGATTCACCCCTTCCAGATTGAATGACTCTATCAGCTGGTCAAGTGACAGAATTTCCCGGTCGTCTTTGGGTGACCAGCCCAATAGGGTGATGTAATTTGCCAAGGCTTCGGGTAAGAATCCCTCTTCTTTGAATTCACCGATCGAAGTTGCACCGGGCCTTTTGGACATCTTGGATTTGTCTTTGGCCAAGATTAACGGGATATGCGCAAAACGGGGAGGGGTTATTCCAAGGGCTTGATAAACCAGAACCTGCTTGAAGGTGTTGGCTATATGATCGTTTCCCCGGATAATGTGCGAGATCCTCATCTCCGCATCGTCCACCACACAGGCGAAATTGTAGGTGGGGGTTCCGTTCGACCGGAGGATGACCAGATCGTCCAAATCCTTGTTCTCCTTTTTCATCTCGCCATAAACTATGTCGGAAAACTTAGTTTCTCCTTCCGGCACAAAAAGCCTTACGGCTTTGGGCATTCCTATCTTTAATTTGTCTTCTTTATCCTGATCCGAAAGATTATAACAAACCCGGTCATACTTCCAATCCCCCTTGGCGGCAGCCACCTGCTTTCTTTTAATCTCCAGCTCCTGCGGAGTGCAAAAACAAAAGTACGCTTTCTTGGTTTCCAAAAGTTTCCGGGCATATTCCTGATAAAGCTTGGTTCTCTGGGACTGGTGAAAAGGTCCTTCATCCCAATCCAAACCCAGCCATCTGATACCATCCAGTATGGCGTCGATCATCTCCTGGCTGGAGCGGGCCACGTCGGTGTCCTCGATCCTTAAAATGAATTTCCCCTGATTATGCCGGGCAAAAAGCCAGTTGTAGATGGTGGTCCGGGCAGTCCCCACGTGCAGGTAACCGCTGGGACTGGGCGCCATTCTGACTCGGACTTCGCTCATATCTTTCCACTTTTAGTTTATAGTGTATCGGTTTGGGTTGTGGTTACGTATCGTTTGAAAGTTAGCGTCAGTCGTTCATCGTCAACAAAACGAAATACGCAACCGAAGACGAGTTCATTCATACTTATACTTCCCCAACATCCCCTCCTCGGACTCCGGTTTCTGCGGTGAGGCTGCGGATACGATAGCTTTCTCCGGCTCTAAGTGAAATCTCACCCCGCCCAATCCGCGTGCCAACAGGTTATAAATCCACCCCATGACAGCCGTGATAACCGCACCTATGACCGCATAAAATATGGCTAAAAAGAAGATCATGAAGATTCCTAAGACACCGGTGAACATACCGCCCAAAGACTGGAATTCTCCCCCCATCTGGCTCAAAAATCCGAGCATGGCGGAGAGTATCATGGCGTAGAAAATCCCAAAGAGCAATCCCAATATCCCGAACATAATGAATGCGATCTTCACGCACGACCAAACGTCGATTCTTTTTATCTCATATATCACATCCCACCTCACTTTAAATAATTACAGTTGCAACCCGCTCCCGGTTAACAAGTGCTGGTAAATATAGCTTCTG
>JBDROD010000046.1:0-2190 GCA_043810415.1 Candidatus Zixiibacteriota bacterium
CAGAGAAGTTTCTTAAAGAGACACCTTTCAAGCTTCAACGCCAATCCCTATCTGGTTAACTATGTGGTGGGAGCGGTGGTAAGAATGGAGGAGGAAAAGACTCCGGAGGAGCAGATCGTCAAGTTTAAAAGCTCGCTGCGGGGACCTGTGGGAGCCATCGGGGATCGGCTTATCTGGCAGAACTTAAGACCGGCACTGCTGATATTGGGTCTCATTCTGGCTGTCACCATCGGGGCTTTGGGGGCATTGATCTTCTGGATTATCTTCAATCTGTATCAGGCATTTCTGAGAGCCAGAGGAATGGTCAAAGGATACGATTTGGGATCGGGACTGTCGGGGGAGTTGACCAAAGGATATCTGCAGAGTATGATCGAATGGAGCAGCCGGTTGGGGGCGGTCCTGCTGGGGATCATTTTCGTCATTAAGCTCGGCCAGCTGGGAATCAGACCGTTGCACCCGGAAAACATCTTTCTTCTGCCGGGCTTTGTACTGCTTTCGGTTATCGCCTTCAGGAAAAACATCAATCCGAATTACACTATTTTGATTTCGATTGCCCTGTTTCTGGCAATAAAAGCGGCGATTGTTATTTTTTAATTGTTACATCAAGATTATAAGAGAAAAAAATCAAACCTTGTTACTTCAGATATTGAAATGCTCAGAAAACTTTTTGTGTTCAAATATATCGCGATCTTTTATGCGCTTTTGATTTTCGTCGTCTCTACCATACCTCAGCTACCTCCGCCTTTGGGATTCAAATGGGGGGACAAGGTGGCTCACCTGCTCGAATACGGCATCTTTTCCTTTCTCCTTTTTCTGGCATTCTACACCTCCGGCAAGGAATTTCTAAAAAGACACGTTTTCTTCCTCTCCGTCCTCATCGGAATGGTTTATGGTCTCACCGATGAGATTCATCAAAAATTCGTACCGGGAAGGGATTGTAACATATACGATTTTCTGGCAGATTGCCTGGGGATAATCGCCGTACAAGTTGTATTATGGATGTATCTTAGAAGAAGAAGGAAACGTCAGAAAAGATCAGTTGAAATTGTCCGGAATAATGTCGGATGAGGATGTTTAAGTCTATTTTACGGTTGCCAAAGGGAAAGGCATTCATTATATATACACAAGATACCATTGGAGCTTGCCTAGGTTCTGGTTTATAAAATTCAAGCCATAAGGAGATGAATTATCATGACAGATGATCTGAAGAAGGCATACCAGAGACTTTTGGATCTAACCAAGGAGATATATATCCTGAATTCGACCATGGCGCTTCTGGATTGGGACGAGAAAACTTACATGCCCAGGAGAGGGGTGGAGAATCGGGGGAATCAACTGGCTTATCTGGCCGGACTAAGGCATGAGAAATTTACCTCTCCGGAGATCGGCGACCTATTGAAACGGCAGGAGGGAAACTCCTACCTCGGCGATCCTGACAGCTTTGAGGTGGCTAACGTCCGGGAGATCAAACATGCCTACGACAAGCTGGTGAAAGTTCCCAAATCCCTGGTGGAAGAGCTGGCCCGGGTCACCACCATAGCTCATGGGGTGTGGGCCGAGGCACGACAGAAATCCGATTTCTCCATATTTCTGCCCCTTCTGGAGAAAGTGATCCAGCTCAAACACCAAGAGGCAGAGGCGGTGGGATACGAAAAATATCCCTACGATGCACTGTTGGACGATTTCGAGACCGGATCGACCACCGAGAAAGTGGCGAAGGTGTTCGCAGATTTCCGGCAGGAGCTGGTGGATCTGGTGAAGGCGGTCCGCGACTCCAAGAAACGTCCGGATCCATCGATTCTCACCCGGGATTATCCGGTGGATCGACAGGAGCGTTTCGGAAAAGAGGCGGCTTTAGCCATCGGATACGATTTCGAAAAAGGTCGGCTGGATTTAACGGTCCATCCCTTCTGTACCGGGATCGGACCAGGTGACGTACGCATTACCACCCGCTATAACCCCAAGCATTTCGGTCAGGCATTCTTCGGGATACTACATGAGGGCGGACACGGCATCTACGAGCAGGGCTTGGATCCCCAGCGCTGGGGCACCCCCGGCGGCGATGCGGTTTCACTGGGAATCCACGAATCCCAATCCCGCATGTGGGAGAATTTGGTGGGAAGAAGCAGAACCTTCTGGAAGTATTTCTTCCCCAAAGCTCAAGCAGTTTATCCCGAAGCTTTGAGCCAG
>JBDROD010000047.1:0-3307 GCA_043810415.1 Candidatus Zixiibacteriota bacterium
TATAGATTCTGTACGCCCAAAACATAGGGAATCACCCAAAAATAAACAAGAAGCACAAGAATATTACAGGAGTATGCTTAAAAAGCTAAGATGGGTCATTGCTGACGATAAAAGAATTCCTATACAAGCTATCCTCTTCAATAGAACTATTGAATCCATACTTAGTGACCCCCCTACTACTATTGAACAATTCTTGTCACTGCCAGAACTAAGAAGAAATAGAACCAACATCACAGGTTACGAAAATATCGTATTGAAAATACTAAAAGAGTATAGAGAAATAATTGGCAAGAGCAAAGAGACCTAAAAGGCTCTGTTCGGTTTTTATGAAGTCAAAACAATAGATAACCTAAAAGATTCGTGACTTACGGCATTTATCTAAATGGTTCACTGCCGACCACCACTACTTCAATTCTTTGAAGTTATCTGGCATTTATTTGGAGTGAGGATAAACCCTAATGCGCAGACTCATTAAAAAAAGATCAAAAAAAACCGGGCTTCCTCCGGGAACTCTAGTTCATATCGGAGAGAAAAAAACTGACAAGGTTAAGATCACCATCCTCGATTATGACGAATCACAATTCGAGGAGAAGGAAGCCCAGACCATCGAGGAATGTTTTCCCTTTAAAGATAAGCCCACCACCACCTGGATAAATATGGACGGATTGCATCAGGTGGATATCACGGAAAAACTGGGGAAGCATTTTGATATACATCCTTTGGTACTGGAAGATATCCTGAATACGGAACAACGTCCCAAAATTGAGGATTTTGATGATTATCTATTCATAGTTCTGAAGATGCTATATCTGGATGAGAAAGAAGATGAGATAAAGGTGGAGCAGATAAGCTTGATTCTTGGTCCAAATTTCGTTATCTCGTTCCAGGAGCGTGAAGGAGACGTTTTTGATCCCCTCAGAGAACGGATTAAAGAAGGGAAAAGCCGCATCCGAAAGATGGGGTCGGATTATCTGGCTTACGCTTTAGCGGATGCTATCGTGGATAACTATTTCACCGTCCTGGAGAAACTCGGAGAAAAGATAGGGAATGTGGAGGATGAACTGATCGGCAATCCGACTCCGGAAACCTTGCAGATACTTCACGATTTGAAAAGAGAGATGATTTTTTTGCGCAAGTCGGTCTGGCCCTTAAGAGAGGTGATCAGTCGCTGGGAAATAGAGGAAACACCGTTGATTAAGGACACCACCAGGATATATTTAAGAGATGTTTACGATCACACCATTCAAGTGATTGACTCCGTAGAAACTTTTCGAGACATGTTGTCCGGGATGCTGGACATCTATCTTTCCAGCATCAGTAATAGGATGAATCAGGTTATGAAGGTGTTGACGATCATTGCCACAATATTCATACCATTAACCTTTATAGTCGGCGTTTATGGAATGAACTTTGAGAACATGCCCGAGTTAAAGTGGCGGGTAGGTTATTTCATGGTATTAGGCATCATGGTGATAATCGCTGTCTTCATGTTGTTTAATTTCAGAAAGAGAAAGTGGTTATAGAAGAATAAATCCTCTTCCTGCTTTGTTCGGCTTAATCTTTCATGACATCCCCCCTAATCTCCCCTTATAGGTGAATCCCTATCTACCATGTGGAGAGGGAAAGCAATAGGATAAGGTTGTCAAGAGTGTTGACCAATCAATAAAATACTAATAGTAAGTCCCTGTGGATATCCATAATTTGAATCGCATTTTCAATCCGCAGAGGTTTGCTTTGATAGGGATCACCCCCAACCCAAAGATCGTCGGAGGGGAGATACATAGTAATCTTGTGGGTGGTAGTTTTCGGGGGATAGCTCAAACCACTCCCGACACTCCCCGGAGATCGCGGTTTTTCGAAGACACAGGTTCGAGATCAAACTCGATCCTACCGGATCTTTGGTGGAGTTGGTGAAAACTTTGAGAAGATGAAGTCAGAAAGAACTAAACCCGCCGGTATTTCGGTTGCAGGACAAATCGGTCCAGGGTAGCAAAGAGGGATAAAGCCAAAATCGCTGCAACCACCAGCCCGACGTTCCCATTCAAGACAACGAGAGCAGCTTTGATCGAGCCAATTAATACCGTACCGAATTCAAATTGCGATAGAACGGTTTTATTTATAGCTTCCCCCCAAGTTCTCAAATCCACGAATTTGATTATAATTCCCACCCCGATGAATATGCCCAGAATTACCCAAAAAACGGATACGTAATTAATGCGCGGTTTCTTTTGAGGCACTGCCTGAAGCCGGGATACGACCGATTTGGCGAACCCCTTGGAGAGAACAAAATCCTCTTCACTGGAAAGACCCTCGTACAGATTCTGATATTGCCTTAATGCCTCCTGGCAAGCAGGGCAGTTTTTTAGATGGTCTTCGATTGACGTCACCTCCGGTGCAGGTAAATTCCCATCCAAAAATTCCAAAATTTTGTCATCGTTTAAGTGTTCTAACGACATAAATCCTCCGGTTGATATTTCGCTTTTAATCTTTCTTTAAGCAACTTTCTGGCACGAAAAAGATAGCTTTTGACCGTCCCCTCCGGCAGTCCCATCACCTCCGCTATCTGAGCGTAGCTCATCTCGTCGAGATGATACAAAGTCAGTATAGTCCGAAAGGTTACCGGCATCCGGCTGATCTCGTTCTCCAAAAGCATTCCCATCTCTTTTTCTCCGGTGATCTCGTCCGGTCGTCTGCTTTTTTCCAGGAAACCCTCCACCGATTGCTCCGGCAAGGAGAGTTCATCCAAAGGCACCAGCTTTCTTTTCTCCAGATGATTCAGGCAGGCATTGTAGGCGATCCTGGCGATCCAGGTGGAAAGCTTCGATTCGGATCGAAAGTCACCCAGATTTTGATAAATCCTTAAAAAAACGTCCTGGCAGATATCCTCCCGGTCCTCCTTCACGGATACCATTCTGAAGACTATATGGCTGACCAAACGCTGGTAATCCTCCACCAGAGTCTTGAAAGCGACACTGTCACCGGCTAAGATTCTTTCTATCTGCAGTTTGGTGTCCATCTTTTCTTATTTCCTATTGATAGGACAGGCAAAACCCGGTAAATGTTGCAATTAATTTTCAACGAAGCTGCAACTTTTTTTCTGGTTACCTGTCTTATTTAATGAAAAGATTTTAAGCTGACCATTTAAACCTTAAACCTTGAACCTTTAACCTTGAACCTAAAACCTATCACCTAAAAGAAAGGAGCGAGTCATGGAAAAGATGTGGGAGATGTTCCCTCTGATCGTAATGTTCTTAATCGTGCCCGTCATCATCAAAATGCTATCAGATAATAAGACCCGCCGAAAGCT
>JBDROD010000048.1:0-2140 GCA_043810415.1 Candidatus Zixiibacteriota bacterium
AGTTAGGTGACTATGTCTATGCCCAGGGTGGTTTTGTCATCCAGAAGCTCCCTGAAACAGAAGCAAAAGAGATCTTAGATAACTGGCGTGAGTTATTCTTTAAATTGCAGGAGACGGATAAGCTGTTGACTGCGAAGCCACAAGGTCTTTACGAACGTGCCAATGCCATTCGCCAGAGGTATCATGGCAATTCTTGCTGTATCCATGGTATATTAGAATTCTCCAATTATTGTCGCAACAACTGCCTTTATTGTGGTATCAGACGCGACAATAAGGCGCTGGTACGTTACCGACTCCAGATGCCCGAAATCCTTGAAGCGGTTAATGAGGCGGTAAAACTTGGCTTTAAAGCACTGGTCCTACAATCTGGTGAAGATGACTATTATGATGAGGATAAACTTTATACCATTTGCAAAGAGATTCGTAATCGCTATCCTGTTCTTCTCTTCATCTCCATTGGCGAACGACCTTTAACTATCTATCAAAGGCTTTATGAAGCTGGGGTGCGCGGTGCACTTATCCGATTTGAAACCTCGAACCCCACCCTCTATTGTCGCCTGAAACCAGACTCCGTCTTAGAAGAAAGGCTTCGACTGATAGAAGAGATTGGGGGATTGGGTTATTTAATTATCACCGGTTTTCTTGTGGGCTTGCCAAAAGAGACCAGGAGGGACATCCTCCAAAATATTAAACTTACTGCCTCACTCGGGGCGGAGATGTTCTCTTTTGGACCTTTTATTCCGCATCCTCAAACCCCTCTACGGAATGAGGCTCCACCCACACTTTCCAAAATGCTTAAGATAATTGCCCAGGCACGGTTGATGAACCCAAAGGCAAAGATCTTGGTAACCACTGCCCTTGAGACATTAGATAAAGAAGATGGTGCAAAAGCTGGATTGCTTGCGGGTGCGAACTCCTTAATGATAAATGTCACCCCGGTGAATTACCGTAGGCTTTATGATATCTACCCACAACGCTTTGGCACAGACCTATCCACGAGAGAGCATATCCACAGGACTATTCAATTGCTTCAATTATTAGGACGTGCGCCTACAGATTTAAGCGTCAACAGGGATGAGGTATTTGGATGATAACCTCATCGGAGAGAGATTTTCTTTGAGGATTCATGTGAAAAAAATCACAAAGTGGGGCGTTTTTGAACACGTATGGTGTTACAGAAATAATTGAGGAGGTGAGATGTTATGAAGGGACTTAGGCTCTACGGTCTCTTCCTACTTATTTTAGGGTTCGCATTCGTTTGGACCTTTGCACAAACTTCCCAAAAGGAGACTTCAGAACAAAAGGAACTTACAGCTTTCCAGACCTCGATGAGATCAGTAGTGGTCGAGCTTGCTCGACACGATGTCTAATGAAAAAAACAAATATCAAAATTTTAAGGAGGTAAAAAAATTTAGATGGGAATTTCAAGAAGAGGATTTCTAAAGATAACCGGGGCTAGTGCCAGTGGTGCGATCATAGGTACTTTTGGGTTTTCTACCAAAAATGCTAAGGCTCAAACCATCGATTTGAAAACGAAATATGCTAAGGAGACCACCACCATCTGTCCATACTGTGGAGTAGGATGCGGACAAATCGTTTCAGTGAGTAATGGGAAGATAATAAACATCGAAGGCGACCCGGACCATCCTACCAATCAGGGCTCTTTGTGCAGTAAAGGCGAAGCCTTAATCCAGGTAGCGAATAACGAAAGAAGACTCACCAAAGTCCTTTATCGCGCACCTTATAGCGATAAATGGGAGGAGAAATCCTGGGAGTGGGCACTACCTGAAATCGCTAAAAAGATAAAGAAGACCAGAGATGAAAACTGGATGGAAAAGGATAAAGAGGGTCGAGTGGTAAATCGAACCGAAGCTATTGCCGGTTTGGGTGGAGCGGCTCTGGATAATGAGGAATGCTACCTCTGGAGCAAGTTATCCCGAGCTTGCGGGATCGTATATCTTGAACACCAGGCGCGTATATGACACTCTCCCACAGTCGCCAGTTTGGCGGAAACATTCGGGAGAGGGGCTATGACCAATCCCTGGGTTGATATCAAGAATTCCGATTGTGTGATGATCATTGGCTCCAATGCGGCTGAAAACCACCCCATCTCTTTCAAGTGGGTTAGCAAAGCAATGGA
>JBDROD010000049.1:0-4739 GCA_043810415.1 Candidatus Zixiibacteriota bacterium
TTTTAGTCCGCAGTCCATCGTCCGTTGTCCGTTTCTATAACTGATGCTTAACTATGCTCGGATGACAGTGGATTACCACTTCTGCATGATCTCACCGAAACATTCCAGTCCACTCGGGATGACCGCACCGTAGCCGTGACCAGGCTTGGTCCAGGCTCCGGCCAGATACAGATTGGCAATCGGCGTGGAATGAGGAAGGCGGTTCATGCCGGAGTTTTCCAGGGTCTGATCGAATCCGTATATCGCTCCCTGGTAATTGCCGGTATAGCGCAGGTTGGTCAGCGGTGTGCCGATCTCCTTTACCTCGATCGCTTTTCTTAAGCCGGGAAGAAGAGTCTTTTCCACCTGGTCGATCAGAACGTCAGCCATCCGCTCCTTCTCTTTGCGATACTCCGTTTTATTCCCCTTAAAGTAATCGGCTTCGAATTTCTTCCAGGGATCATACCCCTGCAGAACCAAAATGTTGATAGTATTTTTCCCTTCAGGAGAGTAACCCTTGAGGACGTTGTCATAGAGCATCATGCCATAGCCGCCGTCTTCCACCCGGGCGTTAAGTGCGGATTGGTAGGCGGCTTCGGGATCATAACCGGGCTCGTAGAAGATCTCGCTGTCGGTGATGCCCACCTCTTTGACCAAGTCTTTCTTCAAACCCAGGAATATCTGGAAACACGAAAGGCTGACGCTGTATTTATCCAGCTTGGTTAGGTAGTCTTTGAGGAACTCGTCCTCTTTCATCATGGTATGGAAGGTGTCGTGGGCATTAGCATTGCTTACCACCACCTTGCCGGTGAACTCTTTCCCGTCTGTAGTTTTCACTCCATAAGCCGCTTGATCCTTCACCAGAATTTGTTCCACTTTAGTGTTCAGCATCACCTTGCCCCCATGTTTTTCGATGAATTTGGCAAATGCATTGCTGATCTTCTGGGATCTGCCTTTGGCGTAATAACCGCCATCCTGCAGATACCCTATGGTGGGAAGGGCGTAATAGAAACTCGACAGCCGGGAGGGGGGAAGCCCGTAATAGCCCCAAAGTGCGGAGACGATGGCTTTCAGTTTGGGATTCTTGAGCCGCTCGTCTACCATCTGCCCCCAGGTTTTGGTGTAGTTTTTGAAGAGGTAAGGGAAATCGACGGGAAATCGGCTCATGTCGACCTGTCCCTTGGCGCTGGATAATTTGCCGATATCTGAAGCCAATCCCTTCATGTCGTCAAATAATCCTTCTATCCCTTCCTTTTCGTCCGGAAAGTAACCGACCAGCATGTTGATATAAGCGGGAAGATCTTTCTGGGGGACGCGGAAATCGTAATCGGGATAGATGGCATGATATAAATTGGGATGGGGGACAAACTCGACGTCGGTTATCTCCGGAAATCCGGGAATCAGGTTATGTATGCCTTCCCTTTCCCCGGCATTGGTTGAATGCAAGGAGACGTCAAAGACAAAGCCGCCGGGTCTCTGAAAAGCGGTGGCATATCCGCCCGGTTTATCGTGTTTTTCCAAAACCAGCGGTCTGAATCCCTGACGGGCAAAGGCGGCAGCACAGCTCAATCCCCCCAGTCCGGAGCCGATGATCACCGCATCGAATTGATTTTCCCCGGTTTGGGCACCGGTGCCAATCGGGAATACGCTCCAGTCGAGGGCTAATATGGAAGCACTGGCCAAAAGGGATTTTATGAAATCCCGTCTTTCCATATTTTTACCTATCATAGCAAACCTCCTTTTTTAATTTGTTTTCATTTTATGTGATACTAACCCGTGATAGCAGAAAGCACTGTCCTATTATTATCTTGTTTTATGCATAGGAGAGGGAATTTATCCCGCTTTTGCAAATTGTCTTTTTCAACGATTAATACCGGTCGGACACGGGTATCCGACCGACCATCTTTTTAATTAAGCGAGAATGCTTCCAGGAGATTCAATCCGTTTTTCAGAACCTTATAATCCTTGATCTCGGTCGTCGAGATTACGGTTCCATCCGAGCCAAGAAATTCGATGGTCAGATCGTGGCTCCCCGGCTCGATCTCAAAATCACCCACGTAGATTTTCCCGGGCAGCAATCTGGAACAGCGTAGATCGGCATTTTCGGAGACGTCGGTGGCAACGTCTATGGCCGCTTTTTTCAGCCATCCCCCTACACCTCCGGTGTCCGCCTTCTTCTTGGCTTTGTGCGCAGCCAAACCCTTGGTTATGGCGCGGGCAACGGTTCGAAGGTAGATAAGCGACTTTTTTGCCTCGAAGGTCTCCCGGGCAACCGAGCCCACATCCTCCAAAAGCTGTAATTCACCCAGGGGAACGGAATCGGCAAAAACCCTTATTCGACTGATATCAGATGGACGGGAGACTATTTTGGGGATGGAGAATTTGAAATAATAGTCTTCGCTGACCGGAAGAAACAGCTGACCATATACCGGGTCCTGCCTATTAGGATCGGTGTATAATATCTGCACCAGATCCAAATCCTTGTCGGTCCTTAATCTGAGATTCAGCGCTTCCTTGACCGGAGAGAGACCCGCCAGCCCCACTATGCTCAGTATGGCTTTGTCCGGGGAGTAATATTTGACTGCCGGAACGTTAAAATCGTATATGAAGGGCTGCTCCTGAAAAGCCCGGTGAAGCCAATCGTAATCAATTTGGGCGTCGTCCATCTTGCCTTCGGCGGAATAGACGTGCATGGAGAGATAGCGGGCGAATGCATCGTTGTTAAATCTCACCTTTTCCGCACTGTAATTGATGTTCACCCGGTTGGTATCCCCCAGCGAGCCTTCGTTGAGTATATGAGACGCTTCCCGGTATTTTCGTTCCAATAGATTCAATTTTTCGTTAGCCCGCTTGACTTCCACAAAGGCATCGTCGAAGTTGTCCTCAGCCATATAATTGAGCGCCTTGAACAGGTTGGTGTAAAGGATTTCGTAATCCTCCCCGGCATATTCCAAGACGTTATCGTTCAGCAAAAGGGATAAGGCTGCGCGGGAGATGCTTTTGGTAAAAAGCTCATCTGCGGCGTTTTCGGCCTGGGTTAATTTCTGATTGCTGGTATCGAAACGACAAGCGTAATGATAGGCTAATCCTGCATCTATATAGTATAGAAAACGGTCTTTTTGTCCGAATTTATTCTTCGCCTTGGCTGTTTCGATCTTTTGAACGGCGTTATTGAAATCATCTTTTTGCAGGTCAACGATGATCGGATCGTAAAATCCCTTCTTGGTCGCTACCGAACCGCAAGCAGCACTGATAAGAAGAAACAACAGACAGCCGATGGATAGTATCGTTCCTATCTTAGATGTCATTTCTAATAATTTAGTCACCAGTTTGATTCATTGTACAATTGCCCGGTTATCCCGGACAAAAAGTATTTCCCGCCAGGTTGGGGGGATGCATATGCACTCATCCGAGCCTAGCGGGAATAATTATTTCACTTCATATTTGGACGTACGGGTGAGTCTTAAAACTTGGTTTTGCTTTTGGATATCTCTTTTTTGATCTTCTTGGTTCCGATCCAAACCTTTTCCATGCTTTCGATATTGACCAGTTCCAAATCGGTCTGATAGTATACCACCTTGGTGCCTTTGATCTCATCCACTATCGACTTTATGGATCCGAGCAAAATGAAGTCCGCACCGGTCTCGTTACGGATCTTTTTCATGGTCTCGGGGGAGGCGAAATCCTGCTGGTCGAAACGCTCGTCGCGAATTTCCTCCCTCTCCGGACGACTGGCAACGAATTTTACCTGTCCGGAATTGGTCAGCTCTCTTTCGAAGTCGGTGGTAAAGGTTTCGGTATCGATGTGTTCATCGCTTTTATTGCGGACTGTTCCGACCGTCACCACCGGTTTCTTCCCCTGGGCTGCCGCAAAATCGGTCAGCCATACCCGGGAGAGGCAGTCTTGGATCATCTCCTCCGACACCAAACGGGCGTCGGTATCGTTCCAATAGCCGCTTAAGTCGGTGGTGGTTTCCGGCTCGATGCGGTATACCTTTCTGGAAGAACTGCAGCTTATTGCCAAACATAAGACCAGCAAAACCAGCAATACCTTTTTCATTTCTTCTCCTTGGTTGAACGTTTCTCTGACATTTTCGTTATGAGAATAAGGGATGGTTTTTATTGTGTCAAGCGCTTTCTTCCCTTAATTATGTAAAACTGACTACCCCCGCAAGCAAAAAACTCACCTTGTTTAATCTGTTGTTTTAGAATTGGTCTGATCCTGTCATTAATTATTCTTAAACGCTCGAACTCTTCTGGATTACCACCTCCAGCCAAAAACTCCTCCTTTTCTCTCTGCAAAAAGAATTCATATCCCTTTTCATCATCCAAGGAGCAATTTTTCCTCACGCTCTCCAACTGATGTTGTTGTACGGGACCTTGGTAGGGTGGCTCCATATGATAGACCCGATCATTCAACCGGACATCGATTTCTTGAAGTCCAAGTCGGCTCATCATCATAGGGATTTTGCATCCGATACTCTCGTCTCCGCGGCCCAGCTTGATACGTCCCTGGTAACCTATTAAAGCGACTTTATGGCATAATAGCTCTTCCTCCAGATCTAATTCCGGGAGAGAGGAATAATGCTTGACTAACGTCGAAGATAAGTTATCCGGTTCTGCGCACATTACAAGACCTCCCGGTTTGATAACCCGGGTCATCTCAGCCAAAGCCAATTCAGGTTTTTCCAGATGCATGAGCAGGGTCTGGCACATAGCGCAATCGGCATAATTGTCAGGGAATGGCAGCTTATATGCAT
>JBDROD010000050.1:0-2785 GCA_043810415.1 Candidatus Zixiibacteriota bacterium
TTGGAGAAATCCACCATCCCCTCGGTAAACCGTTTCATCCTGTCGACATTCTCCTGAATGGCTTTGGCGTTTCTTTCCAGTTTGACCAAATCACCTTTCTTCAAGTTCATGGAGAGGAGTTCGGCATTGTTCATGATGATGGTAAGGTAGTTATTCAGCTCATGTCCGATATAAGCTGCCATTTCCCCTTTTGCTACCAGGTTTTGGGAATAGATCAGGTACTTTTCGGCGATGACCTTGTCGGTAATATCCTCGATCACCAGGATCAGTCCCAATATGCGGTTATCATGACTGTTGAGGGGGCTTACCTTCAAAGCCAGGGCAATTTCCTCTGATTGGAATTTGTGGTAGGATTTGGCTTCCTCGAAAGGTTCTCCGGTATATAGCACCTGATAGCAAATCTTTTTCCATCGGGCTTTCTCCTCCGGAGGAAACAGATCCAAGAGGAAAAGGTCCCTTAACGGACGGTGGAGATCTTCACTCCAACCGGTCTTTTTGAATATCTCCCGGAAGGTGCGGTTGGCGATGGTGATTTTCAGATTATTATCCACCACCACAATACCCACCGGAGTCTTGTTGACCACGTTCTCGTTGTAGATTTTCATGGACAGGAGATTTTCATAAAGCTTGGCGTTTTCGATAGCCATGGCCGCCTGACCGGCAAAAAGCTCAAAAAGATAAAGATCGCTTTGGAGGAAGATGTTGCTTTTGGAGCTGTTGTCCAGATACAGAATTCCCACTATCTTTTCTTTGCTCTTCAAGGGAACACACATGATGGATTTCAAGTCCAGCTCCACTATGCTCTTTTGCTTGGAATACCTTTCATCATGCTGGGCGTCGGAGGTGTAAATGGATTTGCCGGTTTGAGCTACGGTATTGGCAATGGACATGGAGATGCGGAAATCTTCCTTGGACAGTGATTCCTTACTTATGTTATGAGCCGTTTTGAACTGCAGGTGCCCCTCCTCGTCCAACAGCATCAGGAATCCACGCTCGGCCCGCAACAGCTTACTGGCTCGGCGCATCACCATCTGAAGGATATCGTCCAATATCAGAGTGGAGTTGATAGCTTTGCTTATGTCCAACAAGGCTTCCAGGTCGTCCCTTCTCACCCGGGCTGAATCGGGGGAAGATGTATTTTCTTCTTCGGTCTCCAGACGCGGCACTTCTGATTTTATCTGCTCGAGGAGGGTTTCCATTTGTACCAGAGTATCGTCCAGATCAATCCCGGTGCTATCCGGTTTCGTGTCCTGAACCGAATCATTCGGGATAGCGGTCGGGGGAATCTTGGTTTCATCAAAATTGTTTAGCGTATCAGCTTTGTCCGATTTATGTGTATCCGGATTAGACATATTCTTTTCCCTTCTTTAAATGGGCTTTATATAAAAAGTATAAGTTCTTTCATATTATCGGTTAAGAATGAAAATAGCTTAACCAGGAATTAACCATTTAGGAAGAATTTTTAAAGTAAATTTGGGTTTTATCGGAGTATCACAAGAGGGGGTAAATGGAGTATAAGATTCTACACTAGTATTCCACCATTTACTAAGCAGGGACAGCTACTTCAAACGAATTCAGAGGATTCAGAACGGTAGGGTTTCCCTTACGATATCCCGGATTTTATATGTCTACGTGGGGTGCAGAAGAAACGATGCTATTTATCGGGTGCAATTAAAACCACAGACTTTCAAACTGAGGTTCCTCATTCTTTCAACATTTAACATATTTATTCTTTAAGCTTGACTATGGTGACACCGGAGCCACCTTCGTCCCATTCACCTAATCTGATGTTTTCCACCCGGTGGTGATGCGTTAGAAATTCCCCGATTTTCTTGCGCAGGGCACCGGTTCCTTTGCCGTGAATGAGGGAAACGGTGGTCAAGCCCGCCAGATAAGCATCATCCAGATACTTGTCCACAATACTAGAAGCTTCCTCAGCCATAAGCCCTCTTAAATCTATCTCCGGAGAAACTTGAGGAATACTGTAAGTCGCCCCCAGGTATTCTGAACCAGTTTCCACTTTTTCCGTATCTTCTATTCTGGTCAGCTTCTCTTCTTCCACATCATAAGTCACATTCCCAACCAGGACTTTGAATTTTTTGGATAGCCCATCTTTGGAGATTACTTCTCCCTTTATACCCAGCGCTTCGATCCAGACCGCATCACCCGGCTGGATGATCCCCAGTTTTTTGCTAATCTTTTCCTCAAACTTTTCCAACTCCTGGGTCAAGCTGCTTTTCTTTTCCTCCAGTGCCCGGTGTGTCTCCTTCACCACCTCTTTTTGAGCCTGGGTTTTTCTGATCTGAGCCACCAAACGTTCCAATTCCGCCCGGGTCGCCTCCACCATCAGCTTTGATTCTCTCAACGCTCCGGTCTTCACTTCCTTCTCCCGCTCCTCCAATTTCTTCATCCGGTCATGGTACAGATTCATCAACTCATCGGTAATCTTTTTTTGCTCGTCCAAAGCTTGGCGGTTTTCCCTCACTTTCTTTAAATCGGTCTCCAAACTCTCCAGAAGTTTACCCAGATCTCGTTCTTCGCTTCCCAAAATCTGACGGGCTTTTTGAATTATCTCCGGGGATATGCCCAATCTTGAAGCTATGTGGATGGCAAAACTGGAACCGGGATAGCCCATTTGAAAACGATAGGTGGGGGTCAGGGTTTCCTGATCGAATTCCATGGAGGCGTTTTTTATCTGAGGATAGTCCTGGGACAGGAGTTTCAATGCCCCATGGTGGGTGGTGATTATAACTTTGGAGTCGTTCCGGATCAATTGATCGATTAT
>JBDROD010000051.1:0-2118 GCA_043810415.1 Candidatus Zixiibacteriota bacterium
TTCTTTCAACCCTGTTTGTCCGACGAGGTTCAACATCCGCTTGGAAGTTTTGGTCCGTCCTAGGATTTCCTGTACAGGGTTTTTGTCTTCTGCACTGCCGGTAAAGACCACCGAGACCCCCTTGTTAGTAAGGGTTTCAGCCAGACTGGCAAAATTTTCTGCCGGCCATTGTTTGGTAGGCCATTTCGCCATCGGATGGATGACTACCAAAGGATGCGAGGAAAAGCCATTCTGATATAGAATTGCCTCAGCCCTTCTTCGGGAATCAGCAGGAACCTGATATTCTAGGGCTAGCTGATTCACCGGGACCCCGAGTTGGGCGATTAGGTCCAGATATCGCTCCAAAGCATGCCTCTCAATTTCAAGAGGTTTATATCTCTCATTGGTAAATAAGTAATTCCCCTCCTCAGCAATTCCCCGGGAAGGTTTAAAACCAATCTTCCGCTTTCCCCGACTTAATATAACCAAAAGACCGCTCTTGAAAATTCCATGATTATCGATAATCCAGTCATAATTCTGGCTTCTAAGCTCCAGATAAAATTTTTTCATTTCCTTCAGGGTATGCCAAAATTCTTCTTTTTTTAAGATCCGCTTTTGCCAGGATTTGCGATGGCTTATAATCACCCGATTCAAGGCTGGATGTCCGAGGAGGAGGTCTCCGGCCTCTTCTTCAACAAGCCAATTAATATGGGCCTTCGGAAATTCCCTTCGAAGGGCCTCAACCATGGGGATCGTCTGGACTACATCTCCGATGGCACTCAGTTTCACAATCAAAATATTTTTGGGGGGGTGGTTTTGGGAAGAATTCATCGATTC
This sequence comes from Candidatus Zixiibacteriota bacterium, assembly GCA_043810415.1. GTDB lineage: Bacteria > Zixibacteria > MSB-5A5 > MSB-5A5 > SM1-73 > CAIVRH01. Next base: position 817 of record JBDROD010000051.1, read on the forward strand.
TCCGTTTGCCGGACAATCCACCGGATGGCTTCATAAAGATCGCTGGCGATAAAAGAAGGTTGCATTGCCATTGTCCCCTTTTGCGATTCCATTTCTTCTCTTCCGTATCCGGTCAAAACTAATACTCCTTTTGCTCCAACCCGATATCCGCATTCCAGATCTATCATGCGATCACCCACAGTATAAGAGAGAGTTAAATCCAAGTTCATATCCTCAGCCGCTTTTAAAAGAAGGCCCGAGGACGGTTTCCGGCAATTGCACACCCTCCGATAAGCCGCTTCCCCTTCCTGGGGATGGTGAGGACAGTAATAGATACCGTCCAGATAAGCGCCTTCTTGCTGCAACTGGCGGGATAACTCAGCATGAATTTCTTCCAAACATTTTTCTGGAAAATAACCTCTGGCTACACCAGATTGATTGGTTACCACCACCGCTTTCAATCCTTGGTCGTTGAGTAATTTCACAGCCGCTGCCGAACGAGGAATTAGGTGAAATCTTTCGACCGAATCCAGGTAACCTACCTCCTCGCAAATCGTCCCGTCCCGATCCATGAAAACTGCAGTCTTCCTCTTAAGCATCATTAATCTCTTTTAAAGACACGAACCGCTTCATGATAAACCTCGTCCACAGAGATGAGACTCATGCAACGTCTGTCTTCCGTACACTCGGCTTTCATACAAGGAGAGCAAGGCATGTATTTTCTTATCACCCGACAATTTTCCCCCCGCGGCCCGGTTCTCTTGGGGTCGGTGGACCCAAAAATAGCAATTAGGGGGACCCTTAGGGCGGCAGCTACATGCATTAACCCTGAGTCATTGGAGATGAACAGGCAGCACCGGGATGCCAAAGCCATCGCTTGCCCCAAGGTAGTATCACCGGTCAGATCTACAAGTGGAATCCGAGTTTTCTGGATAACCTGAGAGGCGATTTTTTTATCCCCCCGGCTTCCAAAGAGTAGAATCCGAGCTCCTAGATTTTGAGTAATTCGATCTGCCAGTTCGCTGTAATTTTCAGGAAACCATTGTTTGGCAGACCCATAAGTGGCTCCCGGACTAATTCCCACCAGTTTCTCTGATTTTTCAATGCCTAGGATCTTCAACAACTGTTCCGCTTCTTTCTGTTGCTCTTCGGAAACAATTAATAGAGGATTGCCCGGATTCAACTGACAGCCCAAAGACCGAACCAATTCCAGATAATAGTCAACCTGATGGATTCTGATAAAATTCGCAGTGAAGTTGAAAAACTTGTTCAGCCGGGTTCGTCAAAAATTACGGATAGAGATATACCTTTTACGCCGCGCGC
>JBDROD010000052.1:0-2396 GCA_043810415.1 Candidatus Zixiibacteriota bacterium
AAGAAAGGGCTTGGAGAAGACAGGAATGGAAATTTTCGGACATCACCATCGTATAGAATAACAAAACAGTATCAAAAAGATATGCGATCATGGAATACTTGGAGAATGCCCGCTCTTCGCCTGTAGCTTGGATTGCCCCGGGGATTCTTGAAAAAGCATAGCAATGAAAACATGCTGGAGTTGAGAAAACCGATTTTTAGTTTCATGCAGAGGTAGTGAAAATGAGATATGGCTTTTTCTCCGACGTTCACTCCAATCTGGAAGCCTTGAAAGCTGTGTTGGCGGATTTCAAGGAAGAGAATCTGGACAAAATCTTCTTTCTGGGAGATGCGGTGGGTTATGGGCCCGATCCCAACGAGTGCGTAAGCCTGATCAACGAGGTGGCGGAAGTAAAGTTGATGGGAAACCATGATTACGCCGCTTTAGGTTTGATAGAGACCAATCTGTTTAATGTTTATGCCCAGGAATCTATGGAGTGGACCAAGGGAGTGCTTTCAGAGAAAAGCTTGAAGATTATGTCGGGTTTTGCCATGGATCACCGTTTCGATCAGTCGTATTTGGTTCATTCCACCCCCAAGGAACCGCAGGAATGGGATTATATTCTGGATTTGGACGATGCCGAGGAGAATTTCAAATTTTTCAATAAACAGATCTGTTTTATCGGTCACTCTCACTCTCCGATCATATTAAAGAAATTCAATGACGAACATTGTTGTATTCACGATAACTCTCACTCGGAGATAGAGAAGGGATTCAAATATATCCTCAACATCGGTTCGGTGGGGCAACCCCGGGACAGTTCCAACAAAGCCTGTTATCTGATTTACAATACCAAGGATAAAACGGTTTCTTTGAAAAGGGTGGCTTACGATTTCGAGAAGACCCAAGCCAAAATGAAGAAAAGGGGACTGCCCCAGTTTCTCATCGATCGGCTGGCAGTCGGCAGATAGTACTTAAGATTAATCTAAAGCTTAAAAGGTGACATTAATAATCGATGAGGAAATCATTCTCCTTACCATAGAATCAGTTAAGCTCTCTCAAATTCTCTTGACTCCAATCCCACTTTAACATATCATTGATACAGTTGCCGGAGTGGTGAAACTGGCAGACGCGCCGGACTCAAAATCCGGTGAGGCTTAACCCTCGTGTCGGTTCGATTCCGACCTCCGGCATTCATTATCCGACACGGACAGGATACTACAAAAGACCTCTACTTCATATCTACCTTAAGGTTACCCGAACCGCAGAACTGCTGCTAGAGGGATAAAAGCAGCTATTTTGGGCTGAAAACAACGCACACGGTGTCAAAAAACTTTCATTTTACCCCACCATGTCACTCACTATATCTACGAGCTTCTTGGTTACCGGGTGTCGGTGCTGAGTGCAACTTACCGGGCAGGGGGAACCGGAATCGACCTCAAGTGTCAAATTGTTAAGTCACTCATAGAGAATTTTCTGGAATCCAAAAAGGGGGGGGAATACCCACTGGTTATTCCCTTGTTTGTGCTTTCAGATCCGTGGAAATCAAGCGATATGAAATTTGGCTGTAGAATTCTAAACCCTTTGCTGATTCTCGGATAATGTCCTTTATCGCTGAGAGTTCCTTGAACAATTTCTTAACCTCTTTGTAGAAAACAAAAAAGGTCAAATTAGCTTTGACTTCTATTAAATAAATTACATATTAATGTTGTTAAACTATAGACTTTCTATTAAATAACGAGAAAACAAAAGAAAAACATGAACAGAGTAGAATTTAGCTTATTAAAAGGAGGAAACCTATGGGGATACTATCATGGATCCTTATGGGGCTCATCGTTGGTGTGCTGGCGAAAATCCTTATGCCTGGCAGAGATCCAGGTGGGATAATTGTAACCATCCTTATAGGGATAGCCGGTGCTTTTATTGGGGGATTTATTGGTTCGAAAATAGGATTGGTAACTGTTATAGGATTTAATCTGCGTAGCATTGGGCTTTCGACAGGTGGAGCACTGCTTCTGCTGATTGCGTATCGTTTGCTGAAACGGTAGCGATAGGGCTTTGTGCCTAACATCGGGCTGCATACGGACCTGCCACAAGCGCCAGTCCGGTGAGCCAAATCGAACCGCCAAAGGGGGGGGGAACACCCACCGCTACCCGGCTCAATAGTATAAGTGAAAAGCCCACTCACAATATCTAATAAAAATCGGTATGATAGCAGGATGAACCTTAAAAGAGATGTTTGGGGGACATCTGGGCATTTAGTGAAGGGGATAAATAAACGGGGATGTTTGGGAGCAGGAGAGACACTCATAATAAAAATGGCGGGATTTTACTCCCGCCATAATTATTGTCCCGAAGCTAAGGGAGCCTCGGAACAACCATTGACATATTTTAGAATCTCACTTTATCTAAACTAT